>NZ_AQOQ01000038.1:0-27548 GCF_002888555.1 Alcanivorax sp. MD8A
TTTTTGCTGATTAAATTTATGCGTGTCCCGTGTCCCGTGTCCCGTGTCCCGTGTTTCGCGTTGGATAGACCTCGTACTCTTTATCATTGAAATAAGCAGCCATTGATAAGACACACTGCCCCAAGGCCACGAGATAGCATGTTTCTTTCTTCTGAAAGGCATGAGTCGAGGAAGCAAATACGAGCCCAATAGAAATAATAAATAAACGCAACATGTTAGACATCTCCATATCTTTCTTTAACCAGCGTCGTAAATTTCGTTGGCAAATCCGGACCAGCGAACAGCTCACAACCTGTCGTTTCAACAATTTTATCCACGAAGGAAAAGTACTCCTTTGGATCGACATCCCAAGGAAAGTGTATAAAACGAAACAGAGCTAAATCCCCTGCCCTCCAGTGTGGAGTCTTCGACAAACACAAGTCCAATTGAAACAATTTTTCAGTATGGATCGCCGAAGTAGCCGGAGGAGGCCGACAACTCATGCGAACATAGTTATACCGACCTATATCGTAAGACTTTTTCCATTTAAACCACCAAACACTAAAAGTACTGGTGATGTTATTCCGATTAACTTTCACTATTACTCTTAAGTTAAGCAATACCAATGCACCAACCAGCAAAGGCAGTCCGACGACACTCATAACTCCAAAGATATCAAAGCGGTAGAGCATGAATAGATCGATGGCGAAAAATGGCAAGGACATAAACAACATAATCCTTCCACCATTTTCCTTTGAATCTGACCAATTGCTTTCAAATTCAAAAGTATTCTGATCAACCACATGGCTCTCCATACGTAAATTCATCCCAAACTACAATGTACTCCTCGAAGCCGAAGCTAGTTTCGAAAATTCCGGCCAGCATTATTTTCGCAGAGACTCGCGCGACACCGCCCAACTTCCGGACCGCCCCGCCTGCACACCCGCCAGACGAACAACTATCACCCTCGTAAACAGCTGCGCTGAAATCGACGGCTGCTGTAGCAGCGACCGTAGTTTCTCCACCTACGCCAAATAAATCCGTACATTTCTTATCACCATTATCCATGCATTCTTTGATAGTAACTTCGAGCAAAACAGACACACCAACCTCGGCACGACCAGATGCTTTGACAAGACCTTTAGTACAAGGCTCTTCGTCCTTACATTTGCTGACTTCATGATTAATAGACCCGCCAAAGTTCATGCTACCGCGCCCAAGCGCTCCTGCTTCAATTTTCCCAGACACACGGAAACCCCAACCCAGGTACTGATCTGGAACGGAGACTGCGACACCCAATCCTGGGGCTGGCCGGTGTCGGTGTGTTGGCCTGGAAGACCTACCAGAATTACCAGACCGGCAGCCAGGCCCAGGGGCAGCCTGCCGCAGCACAACAGGGTCAGCCGCTGGATCAGCTGCAAGGCGCAGATCAGGAGCGCCGGGGTCTGGAAATCCTTCAGGCGATGATCATGGCCGCCCGTGCCGATGGGCACATTTGCGCTGGCAGCCATGGCCGATTCTCCCCAGGCCGCTCGCGAAATCTATCTGGTCAGTGTGGTGATGGTGGACGAACAGAACCCCATGGAACGCGCCTGGCTGGACCAGCTCGCCTCTGCCCTGACGTTGGACGCAGGGCTGGCCGCTGAGCTGGAACAGCAGGTGCTGGCGCCGCGCTGAGGCCTGCGCGCCGTGTGATTAACGCTGGCGGGCCTTGAGGGCGGCGGCGTCCTGTTCGGCCCCGGCGAGAGCGGCTTCCAGCAAGGCGGGTTCCGCTTCGTCGCGCCACCAGAAGGCGGTTTTGCCCGGCTGTTGCACGGTCACCTGGGTGCCCATGATGGGGGTCAGCAGGGTGACATTACGTTCCCAGGCTGCGGCGGCGGCCCGCTCCAGAGGTTCAAACCAGTCATGCAGCGCCAGATCGAATGTGCTGTTGTGGATGGGGAGCATGGCGCGGCCCTTGAGATCGAGATGCGCCTGTACGCTCTGTTCCGGCAGCATATGCACCTTGCTCCACAACAGGTTGTAGGCGCCGGTTTCGATCAGGGTCAGGTCAAAGGGCCCCAGCCGTTCGCCGATTTCCCGGAAGCCCCCGAAGTAACCGCTGTCGCCACTGAAGAACAGGTTGCCACCCTGTCCCTTGATCGCCCAGCTGGCCCACAGGGTTTCATCCCGGTCGGAAAGGCTGCGGCCGGAAAAATGCTGGGCCGGTGTGGCGGTAAACTGCAGGCTGGCAATCCGGTGGGACTGCCACCAGTCCAGCTCGACGATCTTGTCGTCGGCAATGCCCCAACGGCGCAGGTGATTGCCCACTTTCAGCGGTACCAGATAGGTGCCGACCTTGTTGTCCAGCGCCAGCAGGCTGTCGCGATCGAGGTGATCATAGTGGTCGTGGCTGATGACCACGGCGGTAATGGTGGGCAGGTCGTCGAGCGCAAAGGGCAGGGGGTGAAACCGTTTCGGGCCGGCCCACTGCACTGGTGAGGCGCGGTCACTGAAGACCGGATCGGTCAGCACGGTGTGGCCGTCCAGCTGGATCAGAATGCTGGAGTGGCCCAGCCGATACACGGTGGCCTGGTCACCGGGCGCAGACAGTTCACCCGCCGGGATCTGGCGCAGTGGCAGCGGGGCGGTGGGGCTGGGAGCCTTGCGCTCGGTGCGCAGGTACATCTTGGCGATTTCCCACAGGTTGCTGGCGGCGGCGCTGCCGGCCATACCGGTGTTATAGAACTTCTGCTCCGGTGTGGAACAGGCCTTGAACAGACTCACTGCCATAACGAGGACTCCTGCAAATACCAGCCAGCGTATTTTCATGACGCACCAATAAAGTAAACTATACGGTGTAGTGTATATGGGTTTTGGGAAAAGTAAACTGCTTAGTGTAAAATGCGCCCCGACCCGGATTGCCTGGACAGTGAATCGACCATGACCGAACACAAACCGACCCGAAGCGAACTGAAGCGCCAGGCCATCCTGCAGGCGGCCCGTGATGCGTTTCAGGAGCGCGGGGTGCACAGCACCAGCATGGACGAGCTGGCCGCGTTGGCGTCGGTGTCCAAGCGCACGGTGTATAACCACTTTGCCAGCAAGGAAGCGCTGATCATGGCGCTGATGACCGAGCTGTGGCAGCAGGCCACGCTGCATGAAGGGCGCGATTACGAGCCCGGTGTGGCGTTGCATTCGCAACTGTGTGATTTGCTCGAGTCGGAAATCGAGGTGATCTGCAGTCAGGAATACATCGAGCTCAACCGGGTGGCGTTCGACCATTTTCTGCATCAGCCGCAGGCGCTGCGTGAACAGGTGGAAAAACTGTCTGCCCATGAGCCGGCCACCCGCCGCTGGATTCGGGCCGCGGTGGCCGACGGTCGCCTGGCAGAACTGGATGACGAGATTGCCAGCCAGCAACTCCATAACCTGATCAAGGGCAGCTGCTTCTGGCCGCAGTTGATGCAGATTGCCCCTTTGCTTGGCGCCCAGGAGCGGCACGATCTGGCGTCGCGCACGGCGGCGTTATTTTTGAGTCACTATCAGGCCTGAGCGCCGTCTTGCGGTATTAACCCAATGCATGCTTCCCCATGCGTAGGGATCAATGTCATCACTCCCCCGCTCTGGCTACACTGTGGTCTTTGTGCTTTTGCCCAAGACTGGAGTTCGCCGTGCCCGCCCCCTTTGCTGCCATCCTGATTGCCAACCGAGGCGAGATCGCCATCCGTATTGCCAACGCCTGTGCGGATCTGGGTATCCGTTCGCTGGGGGTGTTTGCCGAGGATGATCAGGCGTCCCTGCACGTGCGTCAGGTGGATGAGGCCGTCGCGCTGCCGGGCAGGGGCGTGCCGGCGTACCTGAACGGCGCGCAGCTGATTGCCGTTGCCCGTGAACATGGCTGTGAGGCGATTCATCCCGGTTACGGGTTTCTTGCCGAGAATGCGGCCTTTGCCGAGGCGTGTGCCGAGGCAGGGCTGACGCTGATCGGGCCGGGGGCGGACACGCTGCGGTTGTTTGGCGACAAGGCGGCAGCCCGGGCGTTGGCGGCGCGTTGCCAGGTGCCGCTGGTGCAGGGCACCGATCAGGCAGTGACGCTGGAACAGGCCCAAGCCTTCATGGCCGCGTTGAATGGCAGTGGCGTGATGATCAAGGCCCTGAGTGGTGGTGGCGGGCGAGGTATGCGAGCGGTTACTGACCCGGCCGATCTGGCCGCCGCCTATGCCCGTTGCCAGTCGGAAGCGCAGGCCGCCTTTGGTGATGACGCCGTCTACGTGGAGCAGCTGGTAAGCGCCGCCCGGCATATTGAAGTGCAGGTGCTGGGGGACGGCAGCGGGGCGGTGAGTCATCTGTGGGAGCGCGACTGCACCCTGCAGCGCCGCCACCAGAAGCTGGTGGAATTTGCTCCGGCACCGGGGCTGGAAGCGGCCCTGCGGGATCGCATTATCGACAGCGCCCTGACGCTGGCACGGGAAGTGAAATACCACGGCATCGGCACCTTCGAGTTTCTGGTGGAACCGGAACAGGATCGCTTCTACTTCATGGAAGCCAATCCGCGGGTGCAGGTGGAGCATACGGTGACCGAGCAGATCACCGGCGTGGATCTGGTGCAGAGCCAGATTCGTCTGGCGGCCGGTGCCAGCCTGGCGGATCTGCAACTGGAGACCCCGCCGGGGTATGACGGTATGGCGGTACAGCTGCGGGTGAATCTGGAAACCCTCAAGCCAGATGGCAGCACCACGCCAGCGGCGGGCACGCTCACCGCCTACGAGCCTGCCAGCGGGCCGGGGATTCGCGTGGATGGTTACGGCTATGCCGGTTATGCGGTCAGCCCTGCCTACGATTCCCTGTTGGCCAAACTGATTGTCTCGGGTGCGGATTATCCTGCTGTGCTGCAGCGCGCCCGTCGCGCCTTGAAGCAAACGCGCATTGCGGGCGTAAACAGCAACCTGCCGCTGCTGCAGGCGCTGTTGGCCAGTGACGATGTGCAGGCCAACGCGGTGACCACCCGGTATGTGGAAAGCCATCTTGACCCGTTGCTGGCGGTCCTGCCGGAAGAGGTCGCTTCCGGTCTGCCGATGACAACGACAACGCGGATTGAAAACGTCATTACCCCGGCCGGTTGTGAAGCACTGCTTAGCCCCTCCACTGGTGTGTTGGTGTCGTTACTGGTGAAGGCCGGCGCCACCGTGCAGGAGGGCCAGGTGGTGGCCGTGCTGGAAGCCATGAAAATGGAATTCGAAGTGCGCGCCACGGTGGCGGGGCGTGTGCATAGTTTGGCGGCCCAGGAGGGGGATGCCCTCAATGAAGCATCGCCACTGCTGTTTGTGGAGCCGGGTGAGGTGCACGGCGATGCCATCGCCACGGAAGAAAGCGTGGACCTGGACCATATCCGCAAGGACCTGGCCGAGGTACTGGATCGGCATCAGGCCATCAGTGATGCGGGGCGGCCGAAGGCGGTGGAGAAACGCCACAGCAAGGGCAAGCGCACCGCACGGGAAAACCTGGACGACCTGCTGGATGCCGACAGTTTCCAGGAATACGGCGCCATGGCGCTGGCCGCCCAGCGTCGTCGCCGCAGCAGTGAAGAATTGCAGGCCATGAGCCCGGCAGATGGTTTGATTGGCGGCACCGGCACCGTTAATGCCGAACAGTTTGGTGAGTCGGCCGCGCGGGTCATGGCGATGAGCTACGACTACACCGTGTTTGCCGGCACCCAGGGGATGATGAACCACAAGAAGACCGACCGGCTGTTGCAGCTGGCCGGGCAGTGGAAGATGCCGCTGGTGTTGTTTGCCGAGGGCGGTGGTGGCCGCCCCGGCGATACGGATTTTGTCGGCGTGGCCGGGCTGGATTGCCACACCTTTGCGGCTATGGCTACGTTGTCCGGGCAGGTGCCGCTGGTGGGCATTGGCTCTGGCCGTTGCTTTGCCGGTAATGCCGCTCTGCTGGGCTGTTGCGATGTGATTATCGCCACCGAGGATGCCACCATCGGCATGGCCGGCCCGGCCATGATTGAAGGCGGTGGCCTGGGTCGGTTTACCCCGGAACAGGTGGGCCCGGTGAGCGTGCAGGCCCCCAACGGGGTCGTGGATGTGTGTGTGCGCGACGAGGCCGAGGCCGTGGTGGTGGCCAAACGCTACCTGTCCTATTTTCAGGGCTCGGTGACAGACTGGCAGGCAGCAGACCAGCGGGAACTACGCCATCGCATTCCGGAAAAACGCACTCGCGTGTACGACATCCGCACCCTGATCGAGACCCTGGCCGATACGGATTCCGTGCTGGAGCTGCGCCAGGCATTTTCTCCGGGAATGATCACGGCGCTGGTGCGCATCGAAGGCAAACCGTTCGGTCTGATTGCCAATGATCCGACCTGTTTGGGCGGCGCTATTGATGCCGTGGGTGGCGACAAGGCTGCCCGTTTCATGCAGCTGTGCGAAGCGTTCGGGCTGCCGATGATTTCCCTGTGCGATACCCCCGGCTTCATGGTCGGGCCGGAAGCGGAAAAGCAGGCCACGGTGCGTCATGTGTCGCGCATGTTCGTTACCGCCGCCAGCCTGACCATTCCGTTTTTTACCCTGGTGCTGCGCAAGGGCTACGGCCTTGGGGCCCAGGCCATGGCCGCCGGCAGTTTTCATTCGCCCTTGTTCACTGCTGCCTGGCCCAGTGCCGAGTTTGGAGCCATGGGCCTGGAAGGGGCGGTGCGGTTGGGCTTTGCCAAGGAGCTGGCGGCGCAGCCCACCCCCGAGCGCCAGCAACGGCTGTTCGACAAGCTGGTGGCCAAGGCCTACCAGCAAGGCAAGGCGCTCAACATGGCCAGCTTCCTGGAAATCGATGCGGTGATTGATCCGGTGGAGAGTCGCCAGTGGATCTTGCGCGGGCTGAATGCGTCCGGCTTCAAGGCCGGCACCCACGGTGGCCGTCCGTTTGTGGATACGTTCTGAACGCGCGGTAGGAGCGTCGGTTATTCGCTACGCTCGGTGGCGGCGCGATAATCCAGGCCGGGAAGAAAGATTTACCACAGCAGCTCGACGCCACGGCGATTGAGACACCGGTTTCCCCACGGGTCAGTGTGCTCCGTGGTGAAGAGGGCCTTACCCGGCACCGGAATCGCGCCGCCAGCGACGCTCCTACAAAAGTACGGCACATGCCCCGTGCTACCGACTTGCGGACGAAATCTCTACACTGGTGTGATCATTGATTGATCAGGACGCCGAATGACTGTCTCTGCTCCGACGCCCCGTGCCTGGCCTTTGCTACCGCTGCTGTTCTTTCTGGTGGTGTTTCTCGGCAGTGGCCTTTACTACACCTCCACTGACACCGATTTCGCGTTTTACCAGATCAAGGCGCCGGTGGTGGCCATGGCGGCCATCGTGCTGTTTATGGTGATGGCGCGGGTGGCGGGCCAGCGGTTGAATGCCAGTGTGGAGCGTTTGCTGGCAGGGATGGGCCACCCCAATATTATTCTCATGTGCCTGGTGTTCCTGTTGGCCGGCGCCTTTGCCAGTGTCAGCGACAGCATTGGCAGTGTAGAGGCAACCGTGCAGTTGGGGTTGCGGATTATTCCTGCCGAGTGGGTATTGCCCGCACTGTTTCTTATTTCGGCGTTCATTGCCACGGCTATGGGGACGTCCATGGGCACCATCGCGGCGACGGCGCCCATCGCGGTGGGGTTCGCTTCTGCCACCGGCTTGCTTCTGCCATTGGCGCTGGGCGCGGTGGTGGGCGGCGCCATGTTTGGCGATAACCTGTCGATGATTTCCGACACCACCATTGCCTCGACCCGAAGCCAGGGCGTGTCGCTGAAGGACAAGTTCCGGATCAATATCTGGATCGCCCTGCCAGCAGCGGTGGTGACGGTGCTGGTGTTGATCGTACTGGGCGAGGGCGAACACCAGGTGGAAGCAAAGCCGTACACGTTTGCGCTGGTGGTCCCTTACCTGCTGGTATTCGGGCTCGCGTTGAGCGGCCTGAATGTGCTGGCGGTGCTGATCATCGGGATCGTATCGGCGGGCGTGACCGGTATGGTGCTGATGCCGGATTACACCCTTCCCAGCATGAACGGGGCGATCTACAAAGGCTTTGAAGGCATGTTCGAGATCATGCTGTTGTCCATGTTGATCGGTGGCCTGTCACAACTGATGACGGATCAGGGCGGCACCCGCTGGGTGATTGAACGCATCCATGGATTGACTCGCTGGTTGAAGCTGCCTCTGCAGCGCGCCGGGGAGGTAGGCATTGCCTTGCTGGTGGTGTTTGCCAATGTGTTTGTCGCCAACAACACCGTGGCCATCGTGCTCACCGGTGACATGGCCCGTGACATCGCCACGGATCATGGCGTCGACCTTCGTCGTTCGGCCAGCCTGCTGGATATCTTTTCCTGTGTGGTGCAAGGGTTGATTCCCTACGGTGCCCAGGTGCTGTTGGCCTGTTCCATTGCCGCCATTTCGCCGCTGGCGCTGATTGGCAGCATCCATTACTGCTGGGTGCTGGCGGCGGCCGGCATCGTGGCCATTGTCGCCAATCGTCCACGGCTATCCTCTTCGGCCTCCCCGGTCTGATCTCCTACACGTCTTCCTGAATTCGGCCTACGCCGGTTTGTGCTGCCTTCTGGCACAGTCCGGTGCGAGGCTGTTGTTCAGGAGTATGTGGTGACTGTTTTTCTGAAAAGTGTGTGCGTTTTTCTGTTCTCTATTGCGTTGGTGGCAGCGGCACAACCGCCGGCGTTGCAGCTGGCCAAGGTGTATCAGCCGGGCATGCCCCTCGACGGTTATTGGGTCAGTGAAAAACTGGACGGGGTAAGGGCCTACTGGGATGGCGCACAGCTGTGGAGCAAGGGCGGCAATCGAATTGCCGCGCCTGAATGGTTCACCCGCGGTTATCCGGATCAGGCCATGGAAGGGGAATTATGGATGGGGCGGGGACGCTTTGCCGAGGTGTCAGCGGCGGTTCGCCGGTTGCGTCCACAGGCGCAGGAATGGCGGCAGATCCGTTTGATGCTGTTTGATTTGCCAGAATCGCGGCAGCCCTTTGCGGTGCGGGTGCAAGAGATGCGAGCGCTGGTGGCCGCGTCATCTTCCTATACGCTGGAGGTGGTTACGCAAACCCCGGCCACCGACCACGACAGGCTGATGCAGCAACTGGACAAGGTCATGGCGCGTGGTGGGGAAGGGTTGATGCTTCACCATGGCGATAGCGTGTATCACGCGGGCCGCAGTGATGCGGTGTTGAAGGTAAAGAGTTACCAGGATGCCGAAGCCAGGGTGACGGGACATGTGGTAGGCCAGGGAAAGTTTGCTGGCATGCTGGGCGCCTTGCAGGTGGAAACGGACGATGGTCGCCGGTTTCGTTTAGGGACAGGTTTCAGTGACGCCGAGCGCCGCGATCCGCCGCCGATTGGCAGTACCGTCACGTTCAAGTATTACGGACTGACGGCCACGGGTCTGCCAAGGTTTGCCAGCTTTTTACGGGTAAGAAGGGACGAACCGCTCAATTAGCGGCCCGCTACCTGCGCTGCCGGCTTGTTCCGAAAAGCACTTTACTGCATGGTGTTCAGCAACACGTTGCAGCAGGACATGGCATGCGCAACCCTTCTTCACCGGTGCAGGAATCCGCAACCGCTGCGTCTTCCCTGTCGCTGGTTTCTGACAGCGATCAGGCATTCACGTTACGTGTGACATTGGCGCGCCTTGCGACCCGAACGCTGGATCTTCAGTACTACATCTGGGATGACGACACCACGGGAAAGCTGCTGATCTACCGGGTGCTGGAGGCGGCTCGCCGTGGGGTAAAAGTGCGGATGTTGCTGGATCACGCCAACCAGTTGGGACGGGATGTGAAATGGGCCGTGCTGGATGCGCACCCCAATATTGATGTGCGCTTGTTCAACCCGTTTCGGGGGCGATTCAAACATTTCCTTCAATGGTTGTACCACGCACCACTGCTGAACCATCGCATGCATAACAAGGCCTGGATTGCGGATGGTGAGCATGCCCTGGTGGGCGGGCGCAATATCTCCGATCACTACTTCGGGGTGAACCCATCCAGTAATTTTCGTGATCTGGATCTGTACGCCAGTGGTCCCATTGCTGCCGAGACTCGTGACGCCTTCGAAGCCTACTGGAACAGCGAGTTGGCGGTGCCCATGAAGACCCTGCGTCGCTATGGTCCTGAGCGGGCTGAGCGGGCCTGGCAGTGGTTATCGCGCTGGCGCCAAAGCCTGAAGGGTTACCCTTACCTCTTCCCTCAACATGAACAATTTTTCCGTGACTACCTGACCAGACAACAACAGCAATGCCATGTGGCAAAGCCTGTGTTGTTGTTCGATAGCCCCGCCAAGGCAGCGGGTGCACGGCAGGCATTGATGGGCAATCAGCTGGCGCGGTTACTGGCCCGGGATGATCACCATGAGGTGCTGATCGAAGCCAGTTATTTTATTCCCGGTGAGGACTTCGTCTCGGCGTTATCCGGGTTACGGCAGCGAAACGGCCGGGCAGCGGTGTTGACCAACAGCCTGGCCACCAATGATGTGATTGCCGCCCATGGTGCTTATGCCCGTTATCGCAAGGCGTTGGTCGAGGCCGGAGTAGAACTGCATGAATTGCAGCCCAATGCGCGGGCATTACACCGTCAGGTCAGACTGTTTCGCGGTCGCTCGCGGGCCAGTCTGCATACCAAGGCCATGGTGCTGGACCGGCGTGAAGTGTTTGTGGGGTCGTTCAATATGGACCCCCGGTCGGTGCACCTGAATACCGAAATGGGCTATTACGTCGTCTCGGACAGTCTTGGGCAGGAAGTGGCAACCTTCATTGAGGAAGGGTTGGCCCCGGCCAACAGTTTTCGTCTGGAAAGCGACATGGGCAAACTGCGCTGGGGAGGCGATGGTGACGCTGGGGAGCCGGCACTGTATCGCCATGAGCCGGGGGTCACCGTGTGGCGCCGTCTGATGGCATGGTTGCTGTCGTTATTGCCCATTGAGCGCATGCTGTAACCCACGCATGCTGAGTGGCACTGCTTATGGTCACGCGCCGCTCCCTAAGCCCAACACAAGGACATACCATGACCCAGCCATTCTGTTTTCGTTTTCGCGTCCGCTATAACGAATGCGACGCCCAACAGGTGGTGTTCAACGCCCGCTATGGCGATTACGTGGACATCGCCATGACGGAATTCATGCGTGCGTTGGGGCGGGATTACAACCAGCTGCTGGCTCAGGGGCTGGATAACCAGGTAGTGAAACTGACGACCGAATGGCAGTCGTCAGCGCGTTTTGACGATGTGCTGGATATCTTTGTGTCGCTCACGCACATGGGTAATACCTCGTTCACGCTGGAAGCCGATATTCGTCATGCGGATGAAGGGCGAGCGGTCGCCCGTTCCGAAGCGGTGTACGTGATGATGACCACCGAGCCGTTTGCGAAAACCCCGGTGCCGGATGACCTGCGTGAGTTGCTGCAAGCCGGGGCACCGGGTGTGGTGATCGATCAAAGTGGACGTGTCTAGCGGAGTCTCAGTCGGGCGCCACGTTTAGCACCACCTTGCCCTTGGCGGTGCGAGAGGTGAGTGCCGCCAGGGCGCGTTCATACTCTTCAAACGCGAACACTTCGCTGATGCGCGGCTTGAGCTTACCCTGACCGTACAGCTGGAACAGTTCCATGATGTTCTGCACGTTGGTCTGCGGCTCTTTCTGGGTGAAGGCGCCCCAGAATACGCCGACAATGGCGCAGCCTTTCAGCAGGGCCAGGTTGGCGGGGATTTTCGGGATGTCACCGGCGGCGAAACCGACCACCAGCAGACGCCCGTTCCAGGCCATGTTGCGGATCGCCGCTTCGGTATACTTGTCGCCCACCGGATCGTAGACCACATCCACCCCTTTCGGATAACGCTGCTTGAGCGCGTCTTTGAGGTCTTCTTCGGCGTAGTTGATCAGGTCGTCGGCGCCGGCTTCCTTGGCCACGGCCAGCTTGTCTGCGCTGCTGGCGCAGGCAATGACGGTGGCGCCCATGGCTTTGCCCAGCTCTACCGCCGCCAGGCCAACGCCGCCGCTGGCACCCAGCACCAGCAGGGTTTCCCCGGGCTGGATATTGGCGCGCTGCTTGAGGGCGTGGTAACTGGTGCCGTAGACCATGGAGAAGGCGGCGGCGGTTTGGTCGTCCATGCCGTCCGGCACCGGTATCAGATTGGTTTCCGGTACCAGGATTTCTTCAGCAAAGGCGCCGTAGCCAGTGAGGCCCATGACCCGCTGGCCGGGCTTGAAGCGCTGCACGCCTTCACCCACAGCGATCACTTCGCCGGCCATTTCGCCGCCGGGGGAAAAGGGCAGCTCCGGTTTGATCTGGTATTTGCCTTCAATGATCAGGGTGTCAGGGAAGTTGAGACCGGCGGCCTTCACTTTCACCTTCACCTGGCCCTTGCCGGCCTCGGGGGACGGGATGTCGTCGATCACCAGCTTGTCGGCTGGTCCCAGTTCCTTGCACAAGATTGCGCGCATGCGTAGCTCTCCCGGAAATCAGTTTTTTATGTGCAGGAAACGCTAACGCTGATAGCGGCATTAGACAAATGCATGGGACGCATTGGGGAAGATAAAGGGGGATAATAGCTGTGAGCTGTGAGCTGTGAGCTGTGAGCTGTGAGGGGCAAGCTGCAACGCGGATCAGGCTGGTGGATTTTGAATGGCCGTGCCCGCGGGGGAGGCGGAGCGGTTTTGTGCTGCGATTCGCGTTTCAGGCCTGGTCGCGGGCAGTGAAAACCAGTATGTGCTCACTTGGCCCGCGACTCATAGCTCAGAGCTCAAGGCTCGCAGCTGTCTTTTCAACCGTTCTTCTCGATATGCGCCAGCACGTTGGCGAGACGGTCGACAAGAATCTTGTTGATGCTCTTTTCCAGCACCCGGCCCAGTTCGTCGCTGACTACGGCATCGGCCAGCGGGCGGATGCGGGTGATGAAGTCGGCCAGTTTGGGCACGTCTTCCCCTTCGGGCAGGGCATCGTCGCCGTACTTTTCGTCCACCAGATGGTGAATGATCATGCCGATAAAGCGTTCTGCCAGCTTGTCGACCTCTTCACGAACCAGGGTGACATGGGTAAGGACGGCATCCAGCGGAACACCGGCTTCGCTCAGTTCCTTGCCTGCGTTGTAGACGCGAGGATAGGGGATACGCAGGCGCATGCCTTCAGGAATGATGTAGCCCAGCTTTACCGCTTTGGTCATCACTTCCGGGGTGATGTCCTCGCCGAAGTCGTCGAGCAGATCCTGGTAGTCCAGATAGGAGGGGACGCCCGGGTTCTGCCAGGAAGTCACCGCTACCTCGAGGCCGAGGATGTCATTGAGTTCGCGGCCCTGTTCCCAGGCGCTGAGCAGGTCACGAATGTTATTGAGCGTGTAACCGCGCTCCAGCAGGGCGCCGATGATTTTCAGGCGGGCCAGATGCACATCGGTGTAGATGCCGGTTCGGCCGCGCTTTTCAGGCGGTGGCAGAATGCCGCGGTCCTGATAGGCACGTACGTTCCGCACCGTCGAGCTGCCTTCGCGGGCCAGCTCGTCGATGGTGTATTCCTTGTGGGTACCGGCGTCGGCCGGGGCGTCCTCTGCGGCAGGCTGGGTGTATTTCTTCAGGCTGCGCAGGATGGCTGCGGGGTTACGGTCACTGGTTTTCATGCCGCGATGATAGCCCGGTTTTTGCACAGGCGCTACAGGCTGCAGGCCAGAGTGTGTGCCGGTTCGAGACAGAAGGGTTCGCTGGCCGCAGAGCGGTGTGTCGCTCTGCGGCCAGCGGGTTTGGCTTACGGTGAAAGTTCTACCTGGGCCAGGTTTCTTGCCAGGCTTGGGGTAAAGCGTCCCAACCATTGCATGCCCACGGCTTCGGGGCTGACAGGGACCACTGCCTGGTTGGTTTCCACGGCGCGGACAATGGCGGCAGCCACCCGGTCGGGGGTAAACGCGCGACGCTGGTAAAGCTTCTGTGCGCTTTCCTGACGGCGGCTCTGTTCATCCTCATCGACACCCACAAAACGGGTGTTGCCGGCGATGGCCGTGTTGACGATGCCGGGGCAGATGGCGCTGACGCCGATGCGGTGGTCCGCCAGTTCGGCGCGCAGACATTCGCTGAACATCAGCACGGCACTTTTGCTGGTGGCATAGGCAGGCAGTACCCGCGACGGCATGAAGGCAGCGGCAGAGGCCACGTTGATGATATGGCCGGCCTTGCCCTGATCGATCATCTGTCGGGCGAACAGGCGGCTGCCGTGGATCACGCCCCACAGGTTGACTCCCAGCACTTGCTGCCAGTCTTTCACACTGGTTTCCATCAGGCCGCCTGACAGGCCGATGCCGGCATTGTTGACGACGATGTCCAGGGCGCCAAATTCCTTCTCCACGTATGTGGCCAGGGTTTCCATGGAGCGGGTATTGCTGACATCGCACTTGCGGCTCAAGGCGGTGCCGCCTTCTGCCAGAATCACATTGGCGGTGGCCGCTGCGGCATCGGCATTGATGTCGGTGCACAAGACGGTGGCGCCGCGGCGACCGAAGGCCAGCGCGGTCTCGCGTCCAATGCCGGAGCCGGCACCGGTGATCAGTGCCACTTTGCCTGTATCGGGTCCATGGTGGGCGTTGGCATCCACTTTGGCGCGCTTCAATTGGGCGCTGGCCGGGCCGCCCTCGATATGCTGGATAAATTCACGTACCCATTTGGCGGTCACATCGGGGTATTGCTGCAGCGGCCCCCAGTGGCCGGTATCCAGCTCGCGGCGCCAGAGCTGGTCGGTCCATTTTGGCAGGTCTTCGAGCATGGCCGGGCGCACATAATTGTCTTCCCGCGCCACGATCAGTTGCACAGGGACTTTGGTGTAGCGCTCGCGGGGTTTGAGCAGGCAGGGAATCATATTGGCGCGGTACAGCTCGATACCGTGCACACCATCTTTCAACTGGCTGGCGCTGGGTTCGATGTCGAGATTCTCGGTGCGCTTGAGCACTCCGGGCCAGGCCTTGGCCAGCCCGGCTTTCCACAGGGCCGGTGCCAGTACCGGCAGCTGGAAGGCGCCGATGTACCAGGAATGGGACAGTTGATTCAGTACCGCCGCCGGGTTCTGCTTCAGGTTGGTTTTCATCCACTGGCCCACGTGATCCAGGCAGGGGCCAGACAAGGTGGTGTACGAGGCGATCCGCTGTTCCGCGCCGGGGTCGGTGACCGATTCCCAGGTCTGGATGGAGCCCCAGTCGTGGGCCACCAGGTGAACCTTTTCGTCAGGACATTCGGCATCCATCACGGCGTGCAAGTCGTTTCGCAGCTCACGCAGCTTGTAGGAGGCGCGCCCTTTGGGCACCGAAGAGTCGCCGGCACCGCGTACGTCGTAGGCGACGACCTTGAAGTCGCGGCTCAGTCGTTCGGCGACTTTTTCCCACACATGATTGGCATCCGGATAGCCGTGCACCAGCACAACGGTGGGACTCTTGTCATCGCTCCAGGTTCTGACCGCCAGTTCCACGTCACCGCGGCGTACCTTGCTGTCGCGCCATTGCACCATCTTGTGTGTCCTCGTTGTACTGTCTGTCGACTCTGTCGTCGGTTATTGCGTCAGTGTTGGGGGATCCAGGGTCAGCGCGTCGGCGCCCTGACTCAGCCAGCGTGGGCCATGATCATCCATCACCAGAAACTCATTGCCGGCCACGGTGTGGCCATCGCGGCTGAGGCTGAACTGCCATTGCCACAGGCCCGGGATCAGTGCCCCCTCGGCAATGCGGTTGCCCTCCGGCAGATTGCCGGTGATCGGTGCCAGCCTGTGGCGCTGCTGAACGTCCGGAAACCGAGCCGCCAATTGTTGTGGGCTGTGCCCGTGGGCCAGCGTTGCCGGCAAGGCTTGCCGCCATTCCTCCAGTTCGTGCTGCAGGGCGACCAGAGCCGGTTCTTCGGCTGGGCCGGCCAGGCTGGCTTTGGCGGCATAGCCGTTCAGGACGGCATCGCAGCGCAGTATATAAGTCATACCCTGACGGTAGCGGCGTTTGCCCGGTCTGTTGAGGCCAAAGGGGCGAGCGCGGTTGTGGCCGGAAAAACGTACCTTGGGCGGTCGGGCAGGATCGAAGACCTGATGGGCCCGCAGCCAGTCCCGCATGAGTTGTTCGCAGTCAGCAACGGTCATGCCCGGTTGCAGGGAACCGGCAATGATCTGCACGCATTTCTCGGCGTAATGTTTCGCCTTGAGATAAGGGGCCAGCGCCTGCTGGTCCGGGGTCCAGAACGCGGTCATGGCGCCTCCGGGTTGTTGTTAGATGGCTATCGATACTTACACTCGTCAATGTGACAGTCAACTGGCCGAGTTGGCTTTGCACCACGGGGGGCTTTCCTCCAGGGCCAATCGGGTCTTACAAAACTTGAACATTTTCTTCGCGTGAACTTCACATCTTGCTGGCGCTGAGTTGTTAGGGTGGCGGCCTTGAATACCATTCAAATTCTAGCTTCTCCGGGCTGGGTCGAGCGGCGAGTCCGGGGAAAAGGAGAGGAGCGTGTCGCATCAAGTCCGGTTAGCCCCAAACCTCATTCTGCTATTGAGCCTGTTGCTGTCGTTATGGGTACCAACGGCGTCGGCTCAGGCGCCATCATCCGCGCAAAGCCAATACGGTGAACTGGCCGATGCGCTGGAAGATGACGGTCGTCGTGAGCGCTTGATCGAGCAGTTGCGTGGCCTGGAGCGTGCCGCTGAGCCTGCCCCGTTGGGAATGGAGGGTGAGGTGCCAGCCGCGCAGATTGCGGCCAGCTCGCCCAGTGGCCAGACCGCAGAACAGGTCTCCTTCGCTCGTCGGATGGCCGCGGCAACCGGCAATATTGCCGGGGACCTGGGGCAGCAGTTTGCAGCCATAACCGGGGTGGTAACCGGCTGGTTTGGCAGCGATAGCGGTGCCGGGGTGGCCCCGGCCTCTGAGACTGCGCTGGACATGAAGACGGTGGGGGCCGCGCTGTTGAATCTGGCGATGCTTGTGGTGGCTACCTTTGTGGTGTTCTGGGCCCTGCGGGCTCTCGCAGGGTCGGCATTTATCCGGTTGAGTCGCTGGGCAAGCAGAGGGTCAGAGAAGCTGGCGATCCTGCGTACGGCTGCTGCGGTGGGTATGGCGGCTGTCGCGGATATTGTGGTGGTAGCCCTGGCCTATCTGGCCGGGAGTTTCATCGCCTCTTTGTTGACGGAACAGCTGGCCGCAGATGCCACTCGGTTGGCGCTGTTTCTGAATGCGTTCCTGGTGGTTGAGCTGGTGAAGGCGGGGTTGAGGATGTTGTTCTCCTCCCGGTACGAAGGCTTGCGCTTGCTTCCGGTCGCGGCGGAGCAGGCGCGTTACTGCAATCGCTTTCTTGCCCGCGAGGCGGGGCTGATTGGCTATGGCATGCTGGTACTGGTACCGGTGCTGAACTTCAATGTGTCGCCGTCGGTGGGGAATGGGATGGGTACGCTCATTATGTTGCTGGCCCTGGTGTATGCAGCCCTGGTGATCTTGCGTAAACGGACGGTGCTGCGAACCGCCCTGGCGCAACGGGCCGAGCATCACCATGGCCCGGCCCGCCTGGCCTTGCTGGGCTTGTCACGGGTGTGGCACGGCCTGGCCCTGGCCTATGCCTTGCTGGTGTTTGCGGTGACGGTGTTGAATCCGGAAACGGCGGTGCCTTTCGTGGCCGCGGCCACCTTGCAAACCCTGTTGTATGTGGGGGCGGGATTACTGGTGTCGGTGGCACTGGGACAGCTGATCGGCAAGGAAATCCGCTTGTCTGAGCGTATCAATGCGAGCATGCCGCGGCTGCAGGCGAGGGTGAACACCTATGTGCCGACCGGGTTAAAAGTGATTCGTGCCTTGATCCTGACGCTGGTGTTGGTGGTGTGTCTGGATGCCTGGAGGGTATATGACCTTGCCGCCTGGTATGGCACTGAGGCCGGTGCCATGACGGTGTCGGCGTTGCTGGATATCCTGATTATTCTGGCGCTGGCTGCAGCGGTCTGGGTGGCTCTCGCCAGCCTGGTCGAGCACAAGCTCAGCCCCGGTGAAAACAGCACCCCTGCACAGGCTGCGCGGGGTGAGACGCTGATGGGGCTGTTCCATACCACGCTGGCGATCACCATTATCATCATGACCGTGATGATTGTGCTGTCCGAGATCGGTGTAGATATCGCGCCGCTGATTGCTGGCGCCGGGGTGTTGGGGCTGGCCATCGGCTTCGGTGCGCAGAAACTGGTGCAGGATGTGATTACCGGGGTGTTTATTCAGCTTGAGAACGCGATGAACACCAACGACTTTGTTAGCGTCGGCAGCCATTCCGGCACCGTGGAGCGCGTGGGTATCCGTTCGGTGGCGTTGCGGGATCTTTATGGTACCTACCACATTGTGCCGTTCTCCTCGGTGGATGCCGTGTCGAACTTTACCCGTGAATATGGCAACCACGTGGGCGAGTACGGCATTGCTTACCGGGAAAGCATTGATGATGCCATCGTGCAGCTGGAGGCCGCCTTCGAGGCCCTGAAAGACGGCGAGCACAAGGACAATATTCTTGCCCCCATGACCGTGGCGGGGGTCACGGCCCTTGCCGACAGCTCGGTGAATATTCGTGTGGTCATCAAGACCACCCCGGGCAACCAATGGGCCGTGGGCAGGGCGTTTAACCGGCTGGTGAAGATCTACTTTGACAAGGCGGGGATTGAAATCCCGTTCCCGCATACCACCCTGTATTTCGGTGAAGATCGGGATGGCACGGCTCCTGCGGCCCCGGTGCGATTGACCGATGACCGGGTGGTGTCGACCCAGAGCGGAAAGTAAGTCTTGCCGGTATCTGACTCAACGCCCGCACTGCTGTGCGGGCGTTTTTGTGTGGTGACTTCATCACGGGGCGTGATGGCTATCGGTGTGCCAGGGGATCGAGGGATTTGGGGTGATTTGCCAGAAGGCAAAAAAAAGGGCCGGCAGAAGGTGCCGACCCTGGAATCACCGGAAAGGGAGAGCTCGGTGAATAAAAAACCTTATGCGGCGTCCCGCAGGATATCGCCGAGCAGCGCTTCGAAGTTTTCGAGGTGCTGGCGGTTATCGTGATCCCACGGATGGAAGCCGGGCTTGAACCAATCCAGCCAGGGCAGGGTAATGTTGCGGAAGATACCCTTCTTGCCCCAGGTGTGTTTGGCCACGGCGCGCCAGCCTTTCAGGTCGGTCAGGCCACCCTTGATCCGCACGTTGTGCAGGTAGAAGGGGATGAACAAGGCAAAGAAAATGCCGGTGGCCGCCACTAGCGCAAAGCTGCGCAGGGCGTAGGCGCCAACATTGCTGTCATCGCCCAGGGCTACCTGATAGACATCAAAGGCCACAGCCTTGTGCTCGGTTTCTTCCAGCGCGTGCCAGTTCCAGATGGCCTTGTAGCCTTCGTCGGCACCTTCCATCAGTTCTGGCAGGTCCAGCAGGCCGCCGCCGAGAATGGCGGTGAGGTGCTCCAGAGCCACGGTAGCGGCTAACTGGAAGCCTTTCGGCGAATAGTCCTGCAAGGCCTTGAGCAATTTGGCCACGGCCGCTTCCTGGGCATGCAGCGGGATGCCGCCCTGGGCCACAAAATCGTTGTACTCTTCGTGCTCACGGCCGTGCATGGCTTCCTGGCCAATAAAGGCGGTGACCGCTTTTTTCAGCTCGGGATCAGTGATCTGGTCACGGTAATTGCGTACGCTATCGATGAAAAAGCGTTCCCCCACCGGAAAGAACAAGCTCATGGTGTTCAGGAACTGGCTGACGTTCAGCCCGTCCTTGTGCCAGGTCAGGGCCTTGGCCGGGTTGAGGTTGAACTTCAGGTTGCGTCGAATCGGAAGAATCGAGATCGCTTTCATGGCGTACCTCCATAACTGTTACATCAGTTAATGATACAATTAACCCCTGAACCATCAAGGACTTTTCCGCCCAGGCATCACGACATGACAGACAATAAACAAGAAGTGGCAAATCGTTTACTTGATGGGCTGGTGGATTATCTGCTGGCCCGTCTGGCCCCGGCGCAGCTGGAGGGCTTGATCGAAACGGAACTGGATTACCTGCTTGAGCAGGCTGGCCGCTACACCCTGACAGAGTGGGTCAGCGCCGAGCAGATCCATCACACCGCGCGCAAGTACGCGGTAGAGATGCACATTAGTGGCGCGATTCCCGAACTGGTGGGCGACATGGTCGAGAAGTTCTACGACCAGGCGGCGGACAGTGACCGGGTGGTGGCGGATGTCATTGATGAAGATGTGGTGATGGCGCTGCTGGACAAGGTGCTTGAGATCCCGCTGTCGCGTCAGGGAATGGCGTGGCTGGGGCGTAACCCGGTGCTACTGGCGTTGCTGGCCGGGGGCGCCCAGATGGGCCTCAAGACCCTATTGCACCAGGGGCTGCCGGCGCCGCTGCGCGAACAACTGGGCAAGCGCTTGCCGGCACGCTGGGTGTCCAGCGTGGAAACCCGCCTGCAGGAATGGCTGCTGCGCCGTACCGAGCAGCTGCTGAGTGATCCCTATCTGTACCGGGACGAGAACCTGGACGAGCTGCGCGAGCTGGTGCTGGTGGCCTGGCAGGAGTTTGCCCAGCGCCCGGTGGCGGACGTGCGGGAGCTGGTGACCAGTGAAGATATCCAGGAACTGTTTGTGATCGGTTTCGAATACTGGCGGGAGCTACGTCATACCGATTATTTCAACAGTCTGCTGTTGTCCGGGGTGAATGCCTTCTTTGAAAAATACGGCGACACCAGCCTGACCGAGCTGCTGGAGGAAATGGGCGTCACCCGCGAAATGATGCTCGACGACGCCCGCCGCTTCGCCCCGCCGATCCTCGACAAGCTGCGCACGGAAGGCCTGCTTGAGGCGTGGCTTCGTCGTCATCTGAAGGGGTATTTTGAGGCGGAGGAGACGCTCGCGCTGTTGAGTGAACAGTGAACAGTGAACAGCGCGCGGTGTCGTCGTGTGCGGTTCTTGAACACAAGAGGCCGCGTCCCAGCGATGGGCGCGGCCTCTTTGCTTCCAGTCACAGCCAGACGCCGATCGGGCCGCTGTTCACTTTTCACTGTTAACTATTAACTGTCGATCGCTTTTCTATACGCCTGCGTATGCAGCAACTCCACCAGCTCTCCTTCCGGTACCGGCTTGCTGATCAGGTACCCCTGGATGCTGTCGCAGTCCATGTCGCGCAGGATGCTGAGGTGGTCTTCGGTTTCCACGCCTTCTGCGACCACGTTCATCTGCAGGCTGTGAGCCATGTCGATGATGGCGCGGGTGATGGCGGCGTCGTCGGGGCTCTTGTCCAGATCCATAATGAAGGACCGGTCGATTTTCAGGGTGTCTACCGGGAAGCGCTTCAGGTAGCTCAGTGAGGAATAGCCGGTGCCGAAATCGTCCAGGGCCAGCTCGATACCGCGGGTGCGCAGTTGCTGGAGCAGCTCGATGTTCTGCTCCATGTCTTCCATGATCAGGCTTTCGGTGAGCTCCAGTTCCAGCAGGTGGGGTGGCAGCTCGGTGCTGGACAGTACCCGGTCGACAATATCGGCCACATTGCCCTTGCGGAACTGGTGGGCGGACAGGTTCACCGAGACGCAGATGTCGCCCAGCCCCTGCTTGTGCCATTTGTAGGCTTGGCGACAGGAGCGTTCCAGTACCAGCTCACCAATGGCGGAGATCAGGCCGGTTTCTTCGGCCAGCGGGATAAATTCGGCGGGCGGCAGCAGGCCCATGGTCGGATGCTGCCAGCGGACCAAAGCTTCCACAGAATTGATGCGGTTGGTGGCCAGATCCATTTTCGGTTGGTAATGAACCACAAACTCGTTCTTGAAAATGGCCTTGCGCAAGCTGGTTTCCAGGGCCAGTTGCTCCACCGAGGCCACGCGCATGTTACTGCGATAGAACTGGTAGTTGTTGCCGCCACTGCGCTTGGCTTGATACACCGCCATATCGGCCTGGTTGATCATGCTCTGCGCTTCTTTGGCGGTGTCGGGGAAGATACTGATGCCAATACTGGCCCCCAACAGCAGCTCATGGCCATCAATGAGGAACGGCTTCTTCATGGCATTGATGAGCTTCTGGCACTGCTGGGTGATGACGTTTTCACCGCCATGGTTTTCCATCAACAGGGTGAACTCGTCGCCACCAACCCGGGCCATGTTTTCGACCCCGCCGGCATGCTCGCCAAGCCGCTCTGCGGCCGCCTTGAGCAGGCGGTCGCCAATTTCGTGGCCGAGGGACTCATTAATGGGCTTGAAGCGGTCCATGTCGATCATCAGCAACGCGACCTTTTCCCGGTTCAGGCGGGCCAGGGTCAGGGACTTGTGCAGGTGCTCGCGGAACTGGGAGCGGTTGGGCAGGCCGGTCAGGCGGTCGTAGTTGGACAGGAACTGGAGCTGTTGCTCGGTTTCCTTGCGAACCGTCAGGTCGGACATCATGCCCACATAACGAATCACCCGTTTGTGCTCATCGCGCACCGCGCTGACCTGCAACCACTCCGGGAACATCTCGCCGTTGCGGCGCCGTTCGTTGATTTCCCCTTCCCAGAAACCATTTTCCTTCAGGGCGGCGGTAATGGACAGATAGGCTTCGCGGTTGGCCGCGGTTTCTTCGTGGTCCAGCACCTGTTTACCCAGCACCATGGATTCCGAGTACCCGGTGATTTGTTCAAAGCGGGCATTCACGGCCAGGAAGCGGAATTTCTGATCGAGGATGAAGATGCCTTCCGGTGCATTTTCGAACACGGTGGCGGCCAGTCGTTGCTGTTCCTGGGCCTGGCGGTCTTCGGTAATGTCGCGGCGGGTGCCGATCATGCGGGTGGCGCGGCCCTTTTCGGACCATTTGACCACGCGACCGTCATCTTCGATCCAGCGCCAGCTGCCATCGGCGTGGCGCAGCCGGTAGACCGCATGGTAGCGGTCGCTGTCACCCTTGAAGTGAGCGACCATGGCCCGGCGGATGCGGGTCAGATCTTCCGGGTGAACCAGCGTTTCCAGGTCACCGAAGAAGTTTTTGAAGTAGGCGCTGTCGTAGCCCAGCAACCGGTCGAAATTGGTGTGGTAGTTGCGGCCGGTGTCCAGCATCCAGTCCCACAGACCGATATTGCTGGCTTCCAGCGCCAGTTCCAGCCGCTCGCCGGTGGCGCCCAATGCCTGATTGCTCTCTTCCAGCGCCTGGGTGCGCTCCTGCACCATGGTCTCCAGGCGCTCGTTGGTTTCCTGCAGTCGCTGCCGGGCCTCTTTGCGTTCGTAGATTTCCTGGGCCAGCTTCTCGTTCAGGGCCTCGGCATCACTGCGGGCACGGTTCAGGTAATCGATCAGTGAGCGATTGCTGGCCTGCAGCATCATCGCCTGGTGGCCGGTGTTGTGGATGCGTCGGGCGGCCAGCAGGAAGAACAGGCCCAGCACCGAGAGCAGCACCATGAGGGATAGCTCGGTTTCGGCCTGGGTCTGGGACAGCCGGTACATGGTTGGGCCCAGCAGCATGGCCAGATACAGGAATACGGTCGGGAAATGGCTGCTGTAGGCCGCCAGGGCCATGGTGCTCAGGCCAAGGCCGAGGCAGGCGCACAGTAGCTGAACGCTGAGCAAGTCGGGCCGGAACAGCAGTTCTACCGGGTTGAACAGGTACCCGGCCATGCCGATCAGTAGCGGGGTGCTCAGGGCCAGGCAAGACAGCATGACCCGGCAACGGGGGGTGATTTCGTCCCGCAGCAGGCGCTGGCGGCACAGATACAGCAGGGGCAAGCGCAGCAGCTGCACCACAATCACGGTGGCCAGCCAGCCCAGTAGCAGGGAACGGGGGACCTCTCCATTCCAGTAAAAGCCGGCAAGCGCGGCGGCACTGATGGATTCGAGGACAAACAGCACGACAACGCCACTGAATAGCAGCTGGCATTGTTCTGTCAGCACGCCCTTGAAGGGAGCGTGGGCTGTTTTGTTCGGAGACTGCGAAGACACCTTGATTATTATCCTCTGGCCGTGAAGCCGAGTGTTTTTGTTTGTCAGTGTACCCATCGACAGGAAGAAGGGGAACCGCCTTTATTTGCCTATCTCAAGGGCGGGACAGAGGCTCCCCAATCACTCCCGCCGAGCAGGGGTTTCTTGGGCCCACATTCTGCTAAACTCCCGCGCCATGGATGACGTGACTTCCCTTATTGATGGTTTGAACCCGGCCCAGCGCGATGCGGTGGCAGCCGATGACCGCCATTTGCTGGTGCTGGCCGGGGCCGGCTCGGGCAAGACCCGGGTGTTGGTGCACCGGATCGCCTGGCAGATCGCCACCGAACAGGCCTCGCCGTTCGGTATTCTGGCGGTGACCTTTACCAACAAGGCGGCCGCCGAAATGCGCGGCCGTATTGAGCAGCTGCTGGACATGTCAGCGGACGGTATGTGGGTGGGCACTTTCCACAGCATTGCCCACCGCTTGCTGCGCTCGCACTGGCAGGAGGCCGGCCTGCCCCAGGGCTTCGAGATTATTGATGCCGATGACCAGCAGCGGTTGATCAAGCGGGTCATCAAGGAGCTGGGGCTGGATGAACAGCGCTGGCCGGCCCGCCAGGCCACCTGGTTCATCAACAGCCAGAAGGACGAGGGGCTGCGCGCCAGACACATGGACGCCAATGGCGACCTGTTTGTCCAGACCATGCAAAAGATCTATTCCGGCTATGAAGACGCTTGCGAGCGCGGCGGCCTGGTGGATTTCAACGAGATGCTGCTGCGGGTGCTGGAGTTGTTCCGCGACAACGACAGCCTGCGGGGGCACTACCAGCGCCGCTTCCGCCATATTCTGGTAGACGAATTCCAGGATACCAACAGCATCCAGTACGCCTGGTTGCGGTTGCTGGCCTGTGAAGACAATGCAGTGACCATTGTGGGCGATGATGACCAGTCCATTTATGGCTGGCGCGGCGCCAAGATCGAGAATATTCACAAGTTCAGCCGTGATTTCCCGGATACCCGCACCATCCGCCTGGAGCAGAACTACCGCTCCACCGGCACCATCCTGAAAGCGGCCAATGCGGTGATCGACAACAACAGCGATCGTCTGGGCAAGGAACTCTGGACCGAAGGCGGCGATGGCGACCCGATTCGCTTGTATGCCGGCTTCAACGAAGTGGACGAAGCCCGCTTCGTGGCCGGCCGGGTGGACAAGCTGTTCCAGGAAGGCACCGCGCGGCGGGAAATGGCCGTGCTGTACCGTTCCAATGCCCAGTCACGAGTGCTGGAAGAAGCCTTCCTGCAGGCCGGTATTCCCTACCGCATCTATGGGGGGCAGCGTTTCTTCGAACGTCTCGAGATCAAGAACGCGTTGGCGTACCTGCGCCTGATCAGCAACCGTCACGCAGATGCCGCCTTCGAGCGGGCGGTCAATACGCCCACTCGCGGCATTGGCAACAAGACCCTGGAAACGTTGAGGGAGGTGGCCCAGGCCCGTGGTTGCTCGCTGTGGGATGCCGGGCAGGCCATTGTCAGTGAGCAGTTGCTAACTGCCCGGGCGATCAATGCACTGGCCGTTTTCCTCAATCTGGTCGGTCAGCTGGCGCAGCAGTGTGAGGGGCTGAATCTGGGGGAAACCGCCGAGCATGTCATCGAGGCCAGTGGTCTGGTGGCGTTCCATGGCAAGGAAAAAGGCGAGAAGGGGCAGCAGCGCCAGGAAAACCTGCGAGAGCTGGTGTCTGCCACCCGTGAGTTCGGTGAGGAAGATGAAGATTCCGAGATGGACTCGCTGACGGCGTTTCTGGATCACGCGGCGCTGGAGTCCGGTGAAGGTCAGGCCGATGCCCATGAGGACGCGGTGCAGATGATGACCCTGCACTCGGCCAAGGGGCTGGAGTTCCCGGTGGTGTTCATTTGTGGCATGGAAGAGGGCCTGTTTCCTCACCAGCGTTCCAGTGAGGACCCCAGTGGCCTTGCCGAAGAGCGTCGTCTTTGCTACGTGGGTTTGACTCGCGCCATGCGCGAACTGTACCTGACCCATGCGGAAAGCCGTCGCCTGTACGGCAACGAAAACTACAACCCGCCCAGCCGCTTCCTGCGCGAGATTCCCGCCGAGGCCATGGAAGAGATTCGTGCCCGCGCCGGTTTCAGCCGCCCCATGGGCGGTGGCAGCAAGCCGATCCGGGAAACCGAGGCCAACGGTATTGTGCTGGGCGCGCGCGTGTTGCATCCCAAGTTCGGCGAAGGCACGGTGCTGCACTTCGAGGGGAAGGGCCCCAATGCACGCTTGCAGATCAATTTCGACGGCGCTGGTACCAAATGGCTGGTCAGCCAGTACGCGCGTCTGGAAGTGATTTGAAGAAAGTCTGACGTCGGACGACGGACGTCTGACGCAGACAAGACCATCTTCGTTACCGCGGGTTTAGCGTCCGACTTCAGACGTCTGACGTCCGACCCGTCGAAAAGAACAATGGGCCTGCAATTTGCCGCGGCCCAACCAAGGAGGACACATCATTGGACCGTCGTAAATTCGTTTCTGCCCTGGGATTGGGCCTGGGTGGCCTGGCACTGGCTGGATGTGAGCAGAAAGACTGCCCGCCTGCCGAAGGTCAGGCCGCCGCCGGTGCGCCGGAAAAGAAAAAACCGCAGCCGCAAACCTACGAATGGAAGATGGTCACCACCTGGCCGAAGAATTACCCGGGCCTGGGCGCGGGTGCCAACCGGTTTGCCAAGCGAGTGGAAGAAATGTCTGCCGGGCGGATCAAGATCAAGGTGTACGGCGCCAAAGAGCTGGTGCCGGCGTTCGAGGTGTTTGATGCGGTGCGCCAGGGCAGTGCCGAAATGGGCCACGGCGCAGCCTACTACTGGAAAGGCAAACACCCGGCGACTCCGTTCTTTACCGCTGTGCCCTTTGGGCTCACCGCCCAGGAAATGAATGGCTGGCTGCACCATGGTGGTGGCCAGGAACTGTGGGATGACCTGTATGCCCAGTTCAATCTCAAGCCATTTGCCTGCGGTAATACCGGCACCCAGATGGCGGGCTGGTTCAACAAGGAAATCAGCAGTGTTGACGATCTCAAGGGTCTGAAAATGCGCATGCCTGGCCTGGCCGGGGAAGTGCTGGCCAAGGTCGGCGCCACGCCAGTGCAGTTGCCCGGGGCGGAAGTGTTCACCTCCCTGCAGACCGGTGCCATCGACGCTGCAGACTGGGTTGGCCCCTACAACGATCTGACCTTTGGTTTGCACCGGGTGGCAGAGTACTACTACTACCCGGGCTGGCAGGAGCCTGGCCCGACTCTGGAGCTGACCATCAACAAGAGAGTGTGGGACAGCCTGCCGGCGGATCTGCAGGCGATCATTCGCTATGCCGCCCAGTCAGAAAACCAGGACATGCTCGATGAGTACACCGCACGCAACAACGCCGCCCTGGACGAGTTGGTCAACAAGCACGGCACCAAACTGCGTCGCCTGCCGGATGATGTGCTCAAGGCCTTGAAGGACGCCAGTGATGAAGTGGTCGAGGCGCTGGTGGCAGACAACAAGGATGCCCGCAAGGTGTATCAGTCGTACCGCAAGTTCCGCGATGAATCCATCAACACCATGGCCATCGCCGAGCAGCCGTACCTGAATATCCGTAAAGCGCTGGAAGGCTGAGGGCTATCAGCTATCAGCTATCAGCTATCAG
>NZ_AQOQ01000039.1:0-27109 GCF_002888555.1 Alcanivorax sp. MD8A
CCCGCCAGTGGCCAGCGGCTGGTACATCATCGCCACTTCAAACGGGGTCAGCGCCAGGCTGCCCAGCAGGATACTGGGGTACTGCGGAACCTTGCGGGTCACACCCAGGGTTTCCATGGTCTTGGCCACCTTGTCGAGCCCCACATCCAGCCCAAGGCGAGCGGTGGCCTGGTTACGGGACTGGGCCAGCACATCCACCATGGGCATGGCCCCATGGGCCTGCTTGTCGAAGTTCTGGGGTGCCCAGACATCACCGTTTGGCAGTTTCACCTGAATCGGACCATCTTCGACCAGTGAGGCCAGAGACCACTGCTTCGGCTCCCGTACCGCTGCCAACACCACTGCCGGCTTGGCCAACGACCCCATGGGTCGCTGAGCATCCAGGGCACGGTTGAAACCCGCTTCCCGGGAATTACGATTGCTAACCAGTGCCAGCACATCCCCCTGGGCCGGCGCCACGACCACCACGGCGCCGTTCAGTTTCTGCTTCTCACCCGGGTCGCGATTGTTGAGGTGCTCCTGTAGCGCCCCTTCAGACGCCAGCTGGGCCAGCACATCCAGGGTGGAATGAATATTGAGCCCCTCGTCACTCAGCACTTCCGGCGGGTAGTCGCGGGCCAGCTGACGGCGCACCAGATCAATAAACGCCGGGAAGGCATAGAGAGCCGACGCCCCGCGTGGGACCACTTCCAGCGGGCGGGCGCTGTATTTGTCGAAATCGGCTTTGGACAAAGCGCCTTCTTCCATGGCCACGCGCAACACGGTATTGCGGCGCTCCATCGCCCGCTCCGGACGGCGCCGGGGGTCATACCAGCTGGGCCCTTTCAGCAGCGCCACCAGGGTGGCCAACTGATGCGGCTCCAACTCTTCGAGGGGTCGCCCGAACAGGAACTGTGCCCCCAGCCCCATGCCATGAATGGCGCGCGCGCCGTCCTGGCCGAGATAGACCTCATTGAGATAGGCCTCGAGAATTTCCTGCTTGCTGTAGTGCAGCTCCAGCAGGATGGCCATGGGCATTTCCAACAGTTTGCGCGACAGGGTTCGTTCGGAAGTCAGCCAGAAATTCTTGACCAGCTGCTGGGTAAGCGTACTGCCCCCCTGCACCAGCCCCCCCGCCTTGACGTTGGCTACCATGGCTCGTGCCAGCCCGCGCAGGGAAATACCATGATGCTCGTAGAAACTCTGATCTTCGGTGGCCACCAGCATATCCACCAGCAACGGGGGCACCTTTTCCAGCGGCACCAGCACCCTGTCCTCCGCATGCTGCGGATGGATGCTGCCGATCTGAAGCGGCTCCAGTCGCGCCAGACCGTCACCACCTGCGTCCAGATTGCGAATCTGGCCGCCCGACAGACTGATTCGGATACGCTTGGGCGTTTCCCCGCCGTCACTATCCTTAAATCCACGGGTATGAATCAGCAAACTGCTGCCCTGAACGGCAAAACTGCCCGGCGTCGAGGCTACCGCATCACGACGATAGCGCATCAGGTCCAGCAGCTTGAGCATGTCCTCCCGGGACAATACCCGCCCTTCATACAGCTCCACAGGGCGCGCATAGACCCGAGCCGGCAACTGCCAGACGTGGGAATCGAAACGCTCACGGACCATCGCATCCAGGTACGCCAGCCCGGCAGCGCCGATCACCAGCAGTACCAAGCTGAGCTTGGCCACAAAAGCCCAGCTGAACCAACGGCGCCGCGGGGCCGCAGATTTCTTGCGAGATGGAGATTTCTTGCGTTGTGCCTGCCCCCGCGATCGCGCCGGGGTCTTGTTCGTTTTCTTCGCCATGGGGACGCAGTATAGAGAAAAGTGTGGGTACTTTATGAGTACAAGGTGACGATTATGTTCCGCGGGCAAAAAAGAGAAGGGTCGGACGTCAGACGCCAAAGTCAAAAGCCGACAGCAAAGGCCGGGGACGGAAGGCGGGCTGGCGTTAATTGGGTTCTTCGCGGATTTGAGGGAAGCTGCTGCAACCGAGGCCTTCCCGTAGGAGCGTCGCTCGCGGCGCGATTCCAGCGTTTTACGCCATCCTGAGTGAAGCCCTTGCAGAGATCACTGCGTTAAAAGAATGGGTTTCCTCAGCGGTCTCCGTGACCTCTGTGGTGAACATGTTTTTGATCCTGGTCTGGAATCGCGCCGCGAGCGACGCTCCTACGGCAAGGCCTTGCTCTTAGCCATACACTCAAAACTGCGATGAACCTTTGATTTTGCAGCGTCCGACCTCCGACGTCCGACCGTATAATTTTGCAAGCCGCGCCCGGCAGCCCATAATAGCTCCCCCTGCATAATCCAGAACGGAGCCTCCATGACCAAAAAATATGACGTTTATGCCCTCGGCAATGCCCTGGTGGATACCGAAATCGAGGTCAGCGACGCCTTTCTGGAACGCATGGAGGTCGGCAAGGGCCTGATGACCCTGGTGGATGAAGCCCGTCAGACAGAACTGCTCACCGCCCTGAAAGACGAAGCCGAACCACGCAAACAGACCAGTGGCGGCTCTGCCTGTAACACCGTGATTGCCACCCGCTACTTTGGCGGCAGCGGCTACTACGCCTGCAAGGTTGCCGACGATGCCACCGGCGACATTTTCGTCAACGACCTGACCGCAGCCGGCGTGGACACCAACATGAACAGCCACCGGGAAAACGGCATCTCCGGCAAGTGCCTGGTGATGCTAACCCCGGACGCCGAGCGCACCATGAATACGTTTCTGGGGATCTCCAGCCAGGTTTCCGAATCCGAGCTGGACGAAGCCGCCATCGCCGACAGCCAATATGTCTATCTGGAAGGGTATCTGGTCAGCGGTGACAGCTCACGGGCGGCCACCGTCAAGCTGCGCCAGTTGGCGGAGAAACACGGGGTAAAAACCTCGCTGACCTTCTCCGACCCGGCCATGGTGCAGTTCTTCAAAGATGGCCTGACCGAAATGCTCGGTGATGGCGTGGACCTGCTGTTCTGCAATGAAGCCGAAGCCACCAGCTACACCGATACCGACAACGTGGACGCCGCTCTGGCGTCACTGAAATCGGTGTGCCGCTCAGCGGTAATTACGCTGGGCGCCAAGGGGGCTCTGGTATGGGATGGCACAACCACCCACACCATCGACCCAGTCGCGGTAAAGGCCGTGGACAGCAACGGGGCGGGCGACATGTTTGCTGGCGCCTTCCTCTATGCCATCACCCACGGCCACGACTTCGCCACAGCAGGCAAACTGGCCTCTGCCGCCTCGGCACGACTGGTCAGCGAGTTCGGCCCGCGCCTGCCCGCCGAAGCGCACCCGGAAATCCGCAAGGCGGTTCTCGGCGAATAATCGTAGGGTGGAAATCAGCGTCAGCCGATCTCCGCCACCCTGTTCAATAAGGTGGAGATGGGCTCGCGCCCATTTCCACCCTACCAAGCCACGCTGGAAGCACCATGGAACACGTTTGCAACCTGGACGACATCGAACACGAGAGCGCCCGGGAATTTCAGAAAGATGGCCAGCCCGTGGTGGTGGCCAAATTTGACGGGCAGGTCCACGCCTATATCAACTGGTGCCCGCACTTGGGGATTGAACTGAACTTCATGCCCGACGAATTCATGGACAGCGATCGCCAGTTCATCATGTGCGCCAATCACGGCGCCCTGTTCGAGGTGGAATCCGGCCATTGTCTGTCGGGCCCTTGCATGGGCGACAAGCTGGTCCCGGTACCGGTGGAAGTGCGTGGTAACGAAATCTGGCTGGGAGAGGTTCCGCAACCCGCATGAGCGACATCACAGGGCACCCTTTCGATCTGCTGACCCCGGACTACATGCTTGATGCCGTAGACGCCGCCGGCTTTCTCAGTGACGGCCGGCTATTGCAGTTGAACAGTTTCGAAAACCGGGTTTATCAGGTCGGCCAGGAAGACGGTGCCCCGGTGATTGTGAAGTTCTATCGCCCACAACGCTGGAGCGACGAACAGATCCTTGAGGAGCATGCCTTCAGCCTGTTCCTCGCGGAGCGAGACCTGCCGGTGGTCGCCCCCATCGCGAAGAACGGCACCAGCCTGTTTCACTGTGATCACTTCGCCTTTGCGGTGTTTCGGCGCGCCGGCGGCCATGCACCGGAACTGGCCAACGATAGCCATCTGGAGCAACTGGGGCGCACCCTCGCACGCTGGCATGCCTGCGGCAGCGACCGTCCCTACCAGCATCGCCCCACACTGGATGTGGTCGAGGATATCCGCACCACCAGCACCTTCCTGATCGATGACGTGGTGGATCTCAACTACCGCGGCCAGTACCGGGATACGGTGGGGCAATTGCTGGAACGCATTGAGAAACGCCTGGCAGGCACCGCTTTTCCCTTGCTGAATGTTCACGGCGATTGCCACACCGGCAACATCCTGTGGCGCGACGACAGTCCACATTTTGTGGATCTGGACGACAGCCTGCGCGCCCCGGCCATGCAGGACATCTGGATGCTGTTGTCCGGGGAAGAGGACGAGCAGCAACATCAGTTACGGGTACTTGCCCAAGGCTACGACACCTTCCTGCCCTTCCCCTGGGAACAAAAAGGGCTGATTGAACCGCTGCGCATCCGTCGCATGATCGGCTATGACGCCTGGCTGGCCAAACGCTGGGACGACCCCGCCTTCCCGCCGGCCTTCCCGTGGTTTGAATCAATGCATTATTGGGGCAACCAGGTCACCCTGTTACAGCAGCAACTGCGGGAACTGGACCGGCAAGCGTAGACAGATAGACGCACGCGGCGGTTACGTCCCCCGCGTCAACAGCACCGGTACCGGCGCCTCCAGAACAAACTCGGTTTGCGACAGGGCGACCCGCCAGGCCAGCACCTCTACCCCCGCCGCTACCGCCTCACGCAGCAGCTCACCATAACGCTGATCGATTTCATCCGCCGGTCGCGCCGCCGTGGCGCCACTGTGCTGCACACAGAAAAACAGCACCGCTCGGCGACCCGACGCCACTACCTCCATCAGGGTACGCAGATGCTTCTGGCCGCGCTCGGTGACCGAGTCAGGAAAGGCAATGACACCATCATCCGCATCCTCCGGCCCCGGCCCGAGCGTCACATTCTTCACCTCGATAAAGGTATGCGGGTCCGCCCGTTCACCCAGTGCCAGATCAAAACGGCTGTCCGTGTATTTGACCTCCCTCTCCACTCCGCTGCACGGATCCAGCTCCGCCACCCGTCCGCTGCGAACCGCCTCTTCCACCAGCGCGTTGGTGCGGCTGGTGTTCACCCCCGCCCAGTGACCATGGGCCACCTGCAATGCCTCCAGGGTGTGGCGGTACTTGCGTTTGGGGTTGCCGCTATCGGAAATCAACGCCTGCTGCGGCTCACCCAGCACACAGTTTTTCATGGACCCGGTATTGGGACAGTGCACCGTGATTTCGCTGCCATCGTCACGAACCACGTCGGCCATGAACCGTTTGTAGCGACGCAACAAGGTGACGCGCTCCAGCTGCGGGGAAAATTTCACAGGGACTCCAGATAGTGTTCCAGACGATGCAACGCCTCGGTCAGTCGTGATTCTGTGCAGGTATAGGCGAGCCGCACATAGCGCTTGTGGTCATGCCCCTCGCCAAAGTCCACGCCCGGCGTGATGGCCACCCCGGCGCGCTCAAGCAGATCGGCACAGAAGGCGTGGCTATCATGGGTATAGCGACTCACATCCACATACACATAGAAGGCGCCGTCAGCCCGAGACACCACCGGTAATTTCAGGTGCGCCAAACCATTGAGCAAACACTGGCGGCGGCGAGCCAACAACTGGTGGCGCTGCTCCAGAATCGTCATCGAGGCTTCTTCCAGCGCGGCGAGCGCGCCGTACTGCGCTGGTGTCGATGGCGCCAGAAACAGATTTTGCGCCAGCCGCTCGATGGCCGGCACCAGGGGTTCGGGGGCAACCAGCCAGCCAAGTCGCCAGCCCGTCATGCAGAAATATTTGCTGAAGCTGTTAATGACCACCACATCGTCAGTCTGGCTCAGAACAGTGGAAGCCGGTTGGGTATAACACAGCCCCTGGTAGATCTCGTCCACCAACAAGGTGCCGTGGTGCCTGCGCACCACCGAGACCAGCTCGGCCAGGGTGTCAGGGCTGAGCATATTGCCCGTGGGATTATCCGGGCTGGCGACCATGGCCACGCGAGTCGAGGGCTGCCAGGCAGCCTCCAACGCCGCTGCCGAAAGGTCAAAATGGGAGGTCGCATCCAGCAATAATGGTTGCGGATCCCCGCCGACCAGATTCACGAACTGGCGATTACAGGGGTAACCCGGGTCACATAACAGCACCCCCTCACCAGGATTGATCAACGCTGCCAGAGCCAACTGCAAGGCACCCGATGCCCCGGGGGTCACCACAATGCGCGAAGCTGGCACCTCGGCGCCAAAACGTTCCCGGTAATCATCGGAGATGGCCTGACGCAACGCCGGTAGTCCCGCCGCGGGCGTGTAGCCTGTTCGCCCTTGCTCCATGGCATGCTGGATCGCCTCGATTACCGGTGATGGTGTCCCAAAATCAGGCTCTCCTACCTCAAGATGCAGGATATCGTGTCCCTCAGCTTCCAACTGCTGGGCCCTTTCCAACAGCGCCATTACATGAAAAGGCGGGATCTGACTGGCATAGCGGGATAGCGTCATCACAAGTTTCCTCTTCCAAGACGGGCCGGCATGGCTATAATCGGCCAGATTTTCATCAATCAGGCTACCTGCTGGAGGCAGGCCCTGTAATTGGTGACAAGACTTGCCTATAAGGGGTAAGGTCGAAGATTACATTATGCCCATGAGGGAAGTGCGGGCACAGGATAGAGAGTCAAAGACCATGCTAAGGGAGTTACTGAAGATGGCCACCGGCAAAAAGAAAGCCCCGAAAAAGGCGGCGACCAAAAAAGCCACCGGAACTGCTGCCAGCACCCGTAAAGCCTCTACCAAACCCGCCAGCAAATCTGCCAGCAAGACAGCCAACAGCAAACCCGCCGCCAAGAAAACGCCAGCGAAAAAAGCGGCTGCGAAAAAGGCTGTTGCCAAGAAGCCCGCGCCGAAGAAAGCTGCGGTCAAAAAGCCCGCCGCCAAGAAAGCGGCAGTAAAAAAAGCGCCGGTGAAAAAAGCCCCAGCCAAGAAAACCGCAGCAAAGCCCACCGCCAAAAAAGCCGTTACCAGCAAGCCGGCTGCCAAAAAGGCCACCGTGAAGAAAGCCGCTGTGTCCAAGCCCAAGGCCACCAGCAAAAGCCCCGCCAAAAAAGCGCCGGCCAAGGCTGCAAGCCAATCCGTCGCGGGCAAGAGCAAGACACCCGCTGCAAAACAGACAACCAGGGCGACCTCTGCCAAACCGGCAAAGGCTACCCGGCCAGCAGCCCCCAAGGCTGCGGCCAAGAAAGCAGCACCTGCTGCACCAAGAACAAAACTGCCTGCCTCCGGCAAGGCAAAACCGGCGGGAACTCCTGCCGCGCAACGACCATCGAACTCCGGTACCGCAAGGACTGCGCTTGCCGGCAAAGGAATGTCGCCGAGCCGATCCACCTCTTCTGCTCAGGTAAAAAAGACAGTGAAAAAGACCTCCTCCACTTCATCCCAGGCCCTGCTGCACGGTTTCAAACCTTATCAGCCAGCCAAGGATGAGGAATACATGAACGAGAAACAGCGTGAACACTTCCGTCAGATTCTACTGGCCTGGCGCCAGGAGCTGATGGAAGAAGCCGATCGCACCATGCACCACCTGCAGGATGAACAAGCCAATCTGCCTGACCCTGCAGACCGCGCTACCCAGGAAGAAGAATTTGCCCTGGAACTGCGTACCCGTGACCGCGAGCGCAAGCTGCTCAAGAAGATCGAAAAGACCCTGGACCTGGTCGACAAGGACGACTACGGCTACTGTGAAGCCTGTGGCATCGAAATCGGCATCCGCCGCCTCGAAGCCCGCCCCACCGCCGAGATGTGCATCGACTGCAAGGAACTGGCGGAGATCAAGGAAAAGCAGCTGGCAGGTTAGAAGCAGTGAAGAGTTAACAGTGAATAGTGAACAGCTCGCGATAGCGGGCTTTCGCTCTTTGCTACACAGGAGGCCGCGCCCATACTCTGTGCGCGGCTTCCTGCGTTTTACGTCTCTGCATTCATCTGGCGCGCCGCTATTAACTATTCACTATTCACTGTTCACTGCCCTATGAGCTATCGCGGACGTTTCGCCCCCACGCCCTCCGGCCCGTTGCATTTCGGGTCGTTGGTGGCGGCGCTGGCCAGTTGGCTGGACGCACGAGCCAATGGCGGGGACTGGCTGGTGCGGATAGATGATCTGGATCCCCCCCGGGAAGTGCCCGGGGCGGCCGATGCCATTCTGCTGCAGCTGGAACAGTTCGGGCTGCTGTGGGATGGCTCGGTGCGTTATCAAAGTCAGCACCACGGGGCCTATCAGGAAGTGGTGGAGCAACTTCTGGCAGACCATCACGCCTTTTACTGCACTCTCACCCGCAAGCAGCTGGCGGCCCTGAATCACAACCACCCGGGCATCAGTGCTGCAGCCCCCACCAGTGACGATGCCTCGGTTCGCCTCGCCGTGCCGGACAGTGAGCTTTGCTTCGACGATGGCATACAGGGGCGGGTCTGCAACAACCTCCATCAGGACGGCGGCGCCTTTGTGATCCGTCGCCGTGACGGTCTGTTCGGCTACCAACTGGCCTGCGCCCTGGATGATGCCAACGACGTCATTACCCATGTGCTACGCGGCGCCGACCTGATCGATTCCACCCTGCGCCAGCGCTGGCTACTGGAATGCCTGGGGCGCCCCGCTCCGCTTTACGCCCATTTGCCCGTGGTCACTGACGGCCGCGATACCAAGCTATCCAAGTCCGGCGGCAGCGAAGCGCTCGCCCCCGCCCATGCCAGCCAACTCCTCTCAGCGGCCCTGCACTGCATGGGTCTGCAACCGCCGAAAGATCTCCAGGGCGCACCACCTGCCACCCTGCTGGAATGGGGCAAACTCCATTACCCCGAACACCACTGGCCCCCCGGCCGCCAGCAACCTTTACCCTCGTCACTCTCGTAGGGCAGAAATGGGCGTCAGCCCATCTCGGCCACCCTGACCCTGGATTTCAGCATCATTCGGTGGAGATGGGCTGACGCCCATTTCCACCCTACGCAACAACCCCATCTCGCGCGTTTCAACTTTCAACTGTCCACTGTCAACTGAACTCCCCCGCTTTTACACGCCTCCCTAACCTGACGTATCCTCTTCGGCCAGAGGGACCTAACAACATGTATACAGATCGCCTGCTTATCATTTTTATTCTGGGAACCTACCTGTTGTCCCCTGCCATTATTGATTGGTGGAGCGAAGGGGGGCGAGCGTGGTATCGCCCTTATCTGATCTGGCTGGGGTTGATTGCCCTGAGCTACTGGATTGCAAAGAGCAAAGATGTCGATGGTCTATAGTGTCAGTGAGCTGATTGCCATCGCCGGTGGCTACCTGCTGTTTCTTTTCTTTGTTGCCTGGATCACCGAGCGCGGCTGGCTGCCGGCACACTGGGTGCGCCACCCCGCCGTGTATGTGTTTTCCCTCGGGGTCTATGCCAGCGCCTGGGCGGTGTATGGCTCGGTAGGCTACGCCTACCAGTACGGCTACAACTTCCTGTCCTACTTTCTGGGTATCTCCGGCGTATTCCTGTTGGCCCCCATCCTGCTGGCCCCGATCCTGCGCCTGACGGCCACTTACCAGCTCAGCTCCCTCGCTGACCTGTTCGCCTTCCGTTACCGCAGCCGCATGGCCGGGGCCATGACCACCATCATCATGCTGATTGGTGTGCTGCCGCTGCTTGCCTTGCAGCTCAAGGCAGTGGCGGAATCAATCCAGATCCTCAGTGGCACTGATGATCCTCGCTCACTGGCCGCGGGCTTCTGCATGATGATGGTGATCTTCGCCATCCTGTTTGGCGCCCGCCACGCCACCGCCCGGGAAAAACACGAAGGGCTGGTGGTAGCCATTGCCACAGAATCGCTGATCAAGCTGGTGGCCTTCGGCGCGGTGGCACTGCTCGGTTTGTACGGTGTTTTCGACGGCCCGGAAAGTTTGGGTCAGTGGCTGGACGATCACCCTGAGATGCTGTCGCGACTGTATTACCCACTACAGGATGGCACCTGGCATTCCATGATCATGGCGTTTTTTGTTTCCGCCGTGGTACTGCCACATATGTTCTACATGGCCTTCACTGAGAACCTGAATCCACGGGCACTGATTACTGCCAGCTGGGCGCTGCCACTGATGTTTCTGGTCATGGCCCTGTGTGTTCCCGTGATTCTGTGGGCTGCCGCCGCCAGCAACGCCCCCACTTCGCCCGATTACTATGCGCTGGGCATTGGCCTGGTGACCGGCGGGCACGGGGCTGTGCTGGGCTACCTGGCCGGCCTGGCTGGCGCCAGCGGCATGCTGATCGTAGCCACGCTGGCGCTGTCAGGCATGTGCCTCAATCATCTGGTGTTGCCGGCCAGCCCGCTGCATCAGGGTCAGAACCTGTATCGCAACCTGCTATGGACACGGCGCATTCTGATCGCCGCGATTCTGGCACTGGCCTATCTGTTCTACCGCTTTACGGGTGCCGGCCATACCCTGGTGGAGCTGGGCGTATTGTCATTCGTGGCAACCCTGCAGTTCGTCCCCGGACTGATTGGTGCGTTGTTCTGGCCCAGCGGCAACCGCAACGGCCTGTTTGCCGGTCTCACCGTCGGCTTTCTCTGCTGGCTGCTATTGCTACTGCTGCCGATCACCTACCCGAGCTGGCAACTCCCCCAGCTGATGGAATTGCTGGGAATGCGTTTTCACACCGGGCCGGACCAGTGGCACCACGTGGCCATAGCCTCGGTCTCGGCCAATGCCCTGGTATTCGCCATTGTCTCTATCGTCACTCCCATGTCCCGGGCGGAAAAAAACGCAGCGGAAGCCTGCGCCGTGGACAGCCTGCGCCGCCCCTATCGCTGGGAGCTGGAAGCGAAAAGTGTCGATGATTTCATTGATGCCCTGAGCCAACCGCTGGGACCAATAACCGCCACCCGCGAAGTGGAAATGGCCTTGCGCGACCTGCGCCTTCCCCGCACCGAAACACGCCCGTACGCCCTGCGCCGGCTTCGCGACCAGCTGGAGACCAATCTGTCAGGCCTGCTCGGCCCCTCTGTTTCGCATCAGTTAATGGATGATCATCTCCCCTACCTGCCCGAAGAAGAACAAAGCTCCAGCGAGGACATCCAGTTCATCGAATCCCGTCTGGAACAATATCGCGACCGGTTGTCCGGGCTGGCCGCCGAACTCGACGGCCTGCGCCGCTTCCACCGGCAAACCCTGCTGGAACTGCCCATGGGGGTGATCTCGCTGGGGGCCGATGATGAGATCATTGGCTGGAACCAGGCGATGGAAGCGCTCACCAACATCAGCGCCGCCGATACCATCGGGTCCCGGCTTTCGGATCTGGTCGACCCTTGGGGCGAGTTCTTTACCCGTTTCAGTCGTGACGACAACCCACACCAGCCACAATTGTCTCTGGAAGTGCAGGGCCAGACCCGCTGGCTAAGCCTGCACAAGTCGTCAGTGATGGGCATCGGCACCGCCGAACAAGCCGGTGGCCAGGTACTGGTCATTGAGGACATCACCGAACTGCGCCACATGGAAGCACACCTTGCCCACAATGAACGGCTGGCTTCCATCGGTCGTCTGGCCGCCGGGGTTGCCCATGAAATTGGCAACCCGGTCACCGCTATTGCCTGCCTGGCGCAAAACCTGGACAGCGAAAGCGATGCCGAAGAGCAACTGGAAACCAGCCAGCAAATTCTCGAACAGACCCGGCGCATTACCCGTATTGTGGAATCGCTGGTGACCTTCAGTCATTCCGGCGGCATCAAGCAAAGCGCCCATCATGTCCCGGTCAATGTTCGCGACACCGTGGATGAAGCGATTTCCTTATTGCTTCTCGATCCGGACCATCGCCTGCAGCAATTCGAAAATCACTGTGCCAACGACGGCTGGGCCCACGGCGACCCTCAACGCCTGCTCCAGGTATTCATCAACTTGCTCGGCAATGCCGCCGATGCCTGTACAGCGGAACAGGCCATTCGCATTTATTGCGAAGAGACCGAAGCCTATCTGGAAGTGCGCGTGGAAGATCAGGGGCACGGCATCCCTGAGGGGATGCACGACACGCTTTTCGAACCCTTCGCCACCAGTAAAGCACCAGGGCGAGGCACCGGGCTTGGGTTGGCGCTGGTTTACAGTATTATCGAAGAGCACTTTGGCAGCATCAGTGTGGAAAGCCCGATCTGTGATGCCGGTGGTACCCGCTTCATTATCCGGCTACCGATTCACGCCGCTTCCCTGTAGGGTTGAGCTGCAACAGTTTTCCTGACGCCAGGTCAGTACAGGATACAGCGAGAACATGAGTCACATTCTTATTGTTGAAGACGAGCCAGTGATTCGCGGTGCATTGCGTAAACTGCTCGAACGCCACGACCATTCCGTCACTGAAGCCGACTCCGTCGAGCAAGCGCGCGACAATAATCTGAATCAGTTTGACCTCATTATCAGCGACCTGCGCCTGCCGGGCGAACCGGGCACAACCCTGATCGAGATCGCAGGCAGCACCCCGGTACTGATCATGACCAGCTATGCCAGTCTGCGATCTGCTGTGGATGCCATGCGCCAGGGAGCGGTGGACTACATTCCCAAGCCCTTTGATCACGACGAAATGCTGATTGCCGTGGACAGGGTATTAAAAGAAGGCCGACTCAACCGCGGCAACCGTGCCCTGCGCCGGGATCTGGAGCGCAGCTACCCGGTCAACAACATGGTCGGCAGCAGTGAGGCCATGGAAGAGCTGAAACACCGCATCAGCCGTGTCGGTCCCACCAACACACCTGTGCTGATCATGGGGGAAGCCGGCACCGGCAAGGAGCTGACCGCTCGAGCGCTGCATGAGCAGAGCGAGCGCGCCAACGGCCCCTTGGTGTCAGTGCAATGTGCCGCCCTGCCCAAGACCCTGCAACTCACCGAGCTGTTCGGCGATGAAGACACCGCCGGGCGCATCGAAGAGGCAGATGGGGGCACCCTTTTTCTGGATGAAATCGGCGAACTCACCAGCGATGCACAAAGCCGCCTCCTAACCCTGCTAACTCATCACGAAATTCATCGTCAGGGCTCTCTCGCCCCACGCAAGGTCGATGTGCGTATCCTGGTCAGCAGCCAGCTGGACCTGCCAAGCCGGGTGGCCGATGGCCATTTCCGCCAGGATCTCTATTACCGCCTGAACGTCATGGAGCTTACCCTGCCCCCGCTGCGCGAACGCCAGGACGATATCGATACGCTTGCCGATGCACTGCTCTCACGTGGATGCGAGAAACTGAACCGCCACGACCTCGTCTTTACCGACGCCGCACGCCAGGCCATGCACAGTTATAGCTGGCCGGGGAATGTGCGCGAGCTGGAGAATGTCATCGAGCGGGCCATCATCCTCTGCGAAGAGGACGGTATCGGGCCGGCGCAACTGGGCCTGAACCCCAACCGCACCCCGCAACGGGTCAGCCGCGCCAGTCTGGACCCCAGTGAAGACCTGTCACTGGAGGATTATTTCACCCGCTTTGTCATGGAAAACCAGGACAGCATGACGGAAACCGAGCTAGCCCAGAAACTCGGCATTAGCCGAAAAAGCCTGTGGGAACGCCGCCAACGCCTTGGAATTCCTAGAAAAAAGGCCGGCAGCCGCCGTTAAGCCATCCTCTGGGACCGTCCACCTGGCAGTACGCCATTGACCGGAGATTCCACACCGCCGGTCTCTACTGCCAAACAGAATTTTTCTTGCTGGCCTGCGCTGAAACGGCGAAAACGTGACCTGTTACCTCATTTGAGTAGCAAGTGTTACCGCACTACTCAGGAAAGTAACAACTTCGTTACCTTGGTGAGGGGGTTTTTAAGGGGGTTTCTGAGAAAGAATTGCAAGTCATTGTTTTTATTATGATTTTTGGTTTGTTGCATTGCCAGGGGGGTACGGGCACTATGAATCCCACGCCAGCAAACAACAAAAACAACGGCGTAAACGGCTCAACAATAACAACAAGAAAGAAGAAGAATAATTTCACGAGCCAATGCAGTGCTGCTGCAACTGATGATTGCAGCGACAAGGCAGAAAACAACACAAACAATAATAACAACAGAATCAGCGCAAAATATGGGAGTCACAACTTCGGTTGTGGCTCCTTTTTACTTTGTGGCGCAGGGCCATTCCCGAGTATACGCCAGGAACGTCTCACTTGGCGATAAAAAGTGCTACCATCGCCGCTTCACAGCTTTTAACGAGTCACACGCCACCTAATGCTCTCTCAGCTAACCAGCACGCCCGTTGTGGCGACTGTCATCGCGATCCTCGCTGTTGCCCTGATCGCTCTGTTCATTGTGACGCAACGACGACGGGGAAGTTCCTCGCCGCAAGAAGAATTTATGCCTTCTGTGCAGATCATTCCCCGCGACCAGCATCCTATCTCCCGGCAGCAGCTCTCACGCGCCGCACTCAACGTGCTGTACGGCCTGCACAAGGCCGGTTTCGAGGCATTTCTGGTCGGCGGCTGCCTGCGTGACATCCTTAGCGGCCGCGAGCCCAAGGATTTCGACGTGGCTACCGATGCCACACCAGAACAGGTCAATCGCCTGTTCAAGCGCAGCCGGATCATTGGCCGCCGCTTTCAGATTGTGCATGTCCGTTTTGGCCGAGAGGTCATTGAGGTTTCTACCTTCCGGGCCATGAACACTGACGACAACCCGGACAAACAACAGCATCACGCCCATGAAGAAACCGGGCTGGTACTGCGTGACAATACCTGGGGCAGCATTGAGGAAGATGCCCTACGCAGGGATTTCACCATCAACGCCCTGTACTACAACATTGCTGATTTCAGCCTGCACGACTTCACCGGCAGCATGCAGGATATCAACGATCAGGTGATTCACCTGATCGGCGATGCCCAGACCCGTTACCGGGAGGACCCGGTCCGTATGCTGCGCGCCGCACGCTTTGCCGCCAAGTTGGACTTCCATATCGATCCGGCCACGGCCGATCCGATTCCCGAGCTCGCCGAGCTGTTGCTGCAGGTTCCGGCTGCCCGGCTGTTTGATGAAGTGCTCAAGCTATTCCTCAGCGGCCATGCCCGCGCCTCCTATGAGCAGCTGCAACAGCTCAACCTGTTCCGCTTCCTGTTCCCGGAAACCCAACAGGCCCTCGAAGGGGAGCAAGGCCAGATCTGGGAAACCATGCTGCTCGCGGCCATGGACAATACCGATCGCCGCCTGGAAGCGGACAAGCCCGTCACTCCGGCCTTTATCTATGCCGTATTGCTGTGGCCCGTCATCCAGCAGCGCCTGGGAGGCTACCTGTCCAGCGGTCTGCCGCCGGCACAAGCCCTGCACAAGGCCGCTACCCGTGCGCTCAATCAGCAGATTCAGCACACCGCCATCCCGCGCCGTTTCTCCACCGTAATGCGGGAAATGTGGGAGCTGCAATTCCGCCTGGACAAACGCGCAGGCCGCCGGGCCGACGCCCTGATGGAGCATCCCCGCTTCCGGGCCGCCTACGATTTCCTGCTGCTACGTGAGCAGGCAGGGGAGATAAACCCGGGTCTGGGCGACTGGTGGACCCGTTACCAGGAAGAAGACGAAACCGGCCGTCGCGACATGATCACCCAGCTGGGCAATCAGGGAGGCACTGGCAAGCGTCGTCGACGTCGCCGTCCTCGCAAGCCCAAGGCAGAAGGTTAAAATCCCTTTCAGGCAGGTTTCATGCAGGCATTTATCGGACTTGGCAGCAATCTGGATCAGCCGGCACAGCGGCTGATCAGCGCCCTGCATGCTCTGCAGCGGCTGCCCGGCATCGATCTGCTCAGCCACTCCCGGCTCTATCGCAGCGCCCCGATTGGTCCTCAGGACCAACCTGATTACGTTAATGCCGTCGCCCGGTTACAGGTCAACGGCACGCCCCACCAGCTACTTCACACCCTCCAGGCCCTGGAGCTCGCCGCAGGCCGCCAACGGCTTCGGCACTGGGGCGAGCGCACGCTGGATCTGGATATCCTGTTATTGGACAGCCAGCACATCGACGCCCCTGACCTGCACGTTCCCCACCCACAGATGACTTGTCGGGCCTTTGTACTGCAGCCACTACTGGAGATTGCCCCCGGCGCCCTCTTGCCGGACGGCACCGCACTGAGTAGTTTTCTGGAAGAGGTGGCCGAGCAGGCCGTGACCCCGATGTCAGAACTGGACAGAGATGCACTCATTGAATGAGACAACCCTGAACGAACGGATCGAACAGCGCCGCCGTGTGGGCAGCCTGCCACGCTTTATCGCCGTGGAAGGCCCCATTGGCGCGGGCAAGACCAGTCTGGCCAAACGGCTTGCCATGACCTTCGGTTATGACCTTCTTCTCGAGCAGGCGGAAGAAAACCCCTTCCTGACCCGCTTTTATCAGGATCCGGCCCGCTACGCCTTGCAGACGGAACTGTTCTTCCTGTTTCAGCGCGCCGACCAGCTACGCCAGATCCAGCAGCAGGACCTGTTTGCCGGACCCCGCATCGCGGATTTCCTGATCGACAAAAACCGCCTGTTTGCCCAGGTCACCCTGGACGAGGACGAGTTCGAGTTATACCGGAACGTGGATGACCATCTCACCGTCGATGCCCCGCAACCGGATCTGGTGATCTACCTGCAGGCACCATCCCCGGTGCTACGCCAACGCATCACCCGCCGTGGCAATGACTTCGAGCAGCGGATCCAGGGGGACTATCTGGACCGCCTGAGCAATGCCTACACCGAGTTTTTCCACTTCTATGACCGCGCGCCACTGCTGATTGTCAACGCCGCCGAGATTGATCTGGTCAGTCACGACCGGGATTATCAGCAACTGGTCAGCGAGCTGCTGGACATCCGTTCCGGGCGCCACTATTTTAACCCCCGGCCGCTGGTCGACTGAAAACGGGCTACACGCCACAAGCTGCAAGCTACAACGCGACAGGCTTCTGTTTGCTCTTAAGCCCAGGAAGCCGCGATCAAGTCTGTACGCGGGCCCCTGCGCCCCAAAACCTGACAGACTAGACCGTGTTGTAGCTTGCAGCTTGAAGCTTGCAGCTCGCCCCTGAATTTCCCTGGGAGGTTTCCCATGTCCGTGACCATTCGTACCCTGCAGAAACGCAAGCAGGACGGTGAAAAATTCTCCGTTCTCACCGCTTACGACGCCTGTTTCGCCCAGCTGGTTTCCGAAGCCGGTGTAGACGCCATTCTGGTGGGCGACTCCCTGGGCAATGTGATCCAGGGGCAAACCAGCACCGTGCCGGTGACACTGGAACAAATGGCCTACCACACCGAGTGCGTTGCCAGAGGCAATCGCGGCAGCCTGATTATTGCCGATGTTCCCTTTATGGGCGCCGCCACCGTAGAACGGGCCCTTGAAGCCTCCACCGCCCTGATGCAGGCGGGCGCCAACATGGTCAAGCTGGAAGGCAGCGCCTGGCTGGCCGACAGCATTGACATTCTCAACCGCAATGGCATCCCTGTTTGCGCCCACATGGGCCTGACACCGCAGGCAGTGAATGCTCTGGGCGGTTACCGGGTACAGGGCAAGGACGACGCCAGCGCGCTGGACATGCTGGAGGCGGCGCGCACCCTGGAGCAAGCCGGCGCCGCCATGCTGCTGCTGGAATGCGTCCCCCGTGAGCTGAGCGCGCGCATCACTGCGGAAGTGGCCATACCGGTGATTGGTATTGGCGCCGCGCCTGAATGCGACGGCCAGGTATTGGTCATGCACGATATGCTCGGCATCAGCCCCGGCAAACCCGCCCGCTTTGTGAAAAACTTCATGGCCGAGGCTGGCGATATCCGTGGCGCCTTTGCCGCCTATGACAAGGCCGTCAAGGACGTCAGCTTCCCGGCCGACGAGCACTGTTTCTAATCATGACCGGGTCCGACATCCCGGGCCCGGCGCACCATCCCCATCACGTCAAATGGCATGGCGGCTGTCGCCAACATACTGCTGAGGGCTTCTGATGCAAACTGTTCACTCTGTCGCTCAGGTTCGTGAGTACGTTCGTGGCTGGCACCGCAAGGGACACACCGTCGGCTTCGTGCCCACCATGGGCAACCTCCATGATGGCCACATCAGCCTGGTGCGCGAAGCACGGGCCCGCTGCGATGTGGTCGTGGTCTCGATCTTCGTCAATCCGACCCAGTTCGGCCCTAACGAAGACTTCGACCGCTACCCGCGCACGCTGGATGCCGATGCAGCCGCACTGGTCGATGCCGGAGCCGATTTGCTGTTTGCCCCCTCCGTCGACGAAATGTATCCGCTGGGCCAGAACCAGACCTGGGTAGACGTAGACGGCCTGGGTGACTACCTGTGTGGCGCCAGTCGTGAAGGGCATTTTCGCGGCGTAACGACAGTCGTGTCCCGGCTGTTCAATATCGTTCAGCCGGATGTCGCCGTCTTCGGGGAAAAGGATTTTCAGCAGCTGGCCATCCTGCGCCGCATGACCGAAGAGCTGCTGTTTCCGGTCAAAATTGTGGGGGCGCCGACCAGCCGCGAAGAAGACGGCCTGGCGCGCAGCTCGCGCAACGGCTTTCTCAGCGAAAGTGAGCGCAAACTTGCCCCTCAGCTCTACGCCAACCTGCAACAGATCCAGCAGGCCATCGAGGGCGGCGAGCGCGACTACCGGAGCCTGGAGGCGCGCTTTTCAGATGCCTTGAACGAGGCCGGATTTGCGGTGGATTACCTGACCATTTCCAGCGCCCGAAGCCTCGCTCCCGCGGCCGAAAACGACACCGATCTGGTGATTGCCGTAGCCGCCAAACTGGGGCAAACGCGATTGATAGACAATGTCTCACTGGCCGTTGTAGACAACCAGTGATTCGTGCATACTTCGGGCCCCTTGAAGCGCCTGCTTGGTAGAAACAACGTATACCGCAGGCTTCAGGTAGTGTGAGAGGTAACCAACATGCAGTGCACCATGCTGAAAGCAAAACTCCATCAGGCTCGTGTCACCCACGCGGAACTCGAGTACGAAGGCTCCTGCGCCATCGATGGTGATCTGATGGACATGGCTGGTATCCTGGAGTACGAACAGATCCAGATTTATAACATCGACAACGGCGAGCGTTTTGAAACTTACGCGATCCGTGGCGAAGCCGGTTCCAAGATCATTTCGGTAAATGGTGCTGCCGCCCACAAGGCCCAGCCCGGCGACCGTGTGATCATCTGCGCCTATGCCAGCTACTCCAGCGCCGAACTGGTCAACTTCAAGCCCAGCCTTATTTACATGGATGAAGGCAACGCAGTTAAGGGCACCAGCAACGCGATCCCGGTACAGGTTGCCTGATACCCGATCCGTTACTGCAAGGATTCTGAAACGCCGGCTCATGCCGGCGTTTTTTTATGCCTTTACGCGGCAACAGGCTCCCAAAGCGGCTTCCCCCAGCTCTGATTCGCGTCCACCAAAATCACAGCGCACTCCCCCTAATAAACCGCGCAGCTATTCACTGTTAACTAATCACTATTCGCGGCTCTTCTACTTGGCCATTCCTCTACGCATTGTTTACTCTTGGGGCACGCCGATTCCCCCTACGACCATGGTGGAATACCCGTAGGCGGAACGAGCCACAATAATGAAGGAAAAACGGAGAGCGGCGTACGCGGCTCTCTACAGGCAGTATTCCAAGGAGGCCCTGATGTCCAAGCCCATCGTTCACCCTGTTCCAGACGATTTCAAAGCCCAGACCCTGATGACCCGCGAGCAATATGATGCCTGGTACCAACAGTCCATCAAAGACCCGGAGACCTTCTGGGCAGACCGGGCCAATCAGTTTCTGGACTGGAAAACCCCCTGGGACAAGGTCAGTGACTGGGACTTCACTGAGGGCCGCGCGGCCTGGTTTCAGGGCGCGACCCTGAATGTCTGCTATAACTGCGTCGACCGTCATTTGCCCGAGCGGGCCAACCAGACCGCGATCATCTGGGAGGGCGACGAGCCCGATCAGGACAAGCACATCACCTATCAGCAGCTGTTCGAGGAAGTCAGCAAGTTCGGCAATGTCCTCAAACAGCGTGGCGTCAAAAAAGGCGACCGGGTCGTAATCTACATGCCCATGATCCCCGAAGCCGCCTATGCCATGCTGGCCTGCGCCCGTATCGGCGCCATCCACTCAGTTGTGTTTGGCGGCTTCTCTCCCGAAGCGCTGAAAGATCGCATCATTGATGCAGGCGCCTGCGCCGTCATCACCGCCGATGAAGGCGTTCGCGGCGGCAAGATCGTGCCCCTCAAGGTCAATGCGGACAAGGCCATGGACGGTATCGACAGCGTCCACACCTGTGTGACCGTGAAACGCACTGGCGGCGATGTGGCCTGGCAGGAGACTCGCGATGTCTGGTACCACGATGCCATCGGCGATGCTTCGGCAGAGTGCGAACCGGAATGGGTCGCTGCAGAAGATCCACTGTTCACCCTGTACACCTCCGGCTCCACCGGCAAACCCAAAGGTGTGCTGCATACCTCTGCCGGCTACCTGCTTAATTCGGCCCTGACTCACAAGTACGTCTTCGATTACAAGGAAGGTGACATCTACTGGTGCACCGCCGATGTGGGCTGGATTACCGGCCACAGCTATATCGTCTATGGCCCGCTGGCCAACGGCGCCACCACCGTCATGTTCGAAGGGGTACCCACCTACCCGGATGCCTCACGTTGCTGGCAGGTGGTGGACAAGCACAAGGTCAACATCTTCTACACCGCCCCCACCGCCATTCGCGCCCTCATGGGGCTGGGCGATACACCGGTAACACAAACCTCCCGCGCCAGCCTGAAACTGCTCGGTACCGTAGGTGAACCCATCAACCCCGAGGCCTGGGAGTGGTACTACAAGGTCGTGGGGGAATCGCGCTGCCCGATCGTCGACACCTGGTGGCAAACCGAAACCGGTGCCATCATGATCGCCCCGTTGCCCGGCGCTGTGGACCTGAAAGCAGGCTCTGCCACCTTGCCCATGTTCGGCATTGAACCGGTGCTGATGGATCCCGACGGCAACGAGCTGGAGGGAGCCGCCTCCGGCAATCTGGCCATTCGCTCCAGCTGGCCAAGCCAGATCCGCACGGTTTACGGCGATCACCAGCGCATGATCGATACCTATTTCAGCGCCTACAAAGGCTATTACTTTACTGGCGACGGCGCCCGCCGTGACGAGGATGGTTACTACTGGATTACCGGCCGGGTGGACGACGTCCTGAACGTCTCCGGCCACCGTCTGGGCACAGCGGAAATCGAGTCGGCACTGGTGCTGCACCCGAGCATTTCTGAAGCCGCCGTGGTGGGCTACCAGCACGACGTGAAGGGCCAGGGCATCTATGCCTATGTCTCGCTGATGGCCGGCAAGGAAGGCAGTGATGAGCTGGTACAGGCGCTGCGTGATCTGGTCACTCAGGAAATCGGCCCCATCGCCAAACCGGACCTGATCCACTTTGCACCGGGCCTGCCCAAAACCCGCTCAGGCAAAATCATGCGACGCATTCTGCGCAAGATTGCCGCCGACGAACTGGACAGCCTGGGGGATACCTCCACCCTGGCAGACCCAGGCGTCGTTGATCAGCTGATTGAGACCCGCCTGAATCAGTAACAGCTTGCGGCGGGCGCAAGAAGCCCCTCATCCTCCTTGCGCCCCTGTCGCTGTCGCCAAGACGCCTCGCCCCTTCAGCAAGGGGCTTTTCAACAGCCTGTTAGAACCGATAAGCCCCGTTCCCGGTGTCCGGGGACGGCGGGGGCACGATTGGCCCCTGGATTGGCGGTGGGGCAGGCTTGTCGCTGACCGGTTCTGGCGCCTGGGTTGAACACCCAGAGCTTTCCATGAAATCCACCAGCCTGTCCTGCACGTCCGGATCCCGGGTACTCTGGGTGTGGCCACCACGCAGAGGCTGGAAGGTCTTGGGCGCCTGAGCGGCGGCATACAACCGCTCTCCATGGCTATAGGGGACTACTTCATCCTCGTCACTATGCAGTATCAGCAACGGGGTTGGCGCGATGCCGGCAATCCGGTTCTCCGGATCCTGCTCACGCGCAGGCATACCGGGCACCACCATCCAGCGCAACGGCCATAACAGCCAGCTTTTCTTCATCACGTCATCAGTGATATCCCGGTAACTGGCAAACGCGGCCTCCAGCACCACACAGTCCGCCGCACCGGCATTTTCCTCTTCACCCAGCACCGTTGCCGCCATGGCGCCCCCCAGGCTTTGCCCGAAAACAATCAAGGGCCCCGCGTCGTCGTGCACGCTCCGCAACCAGTCCAGCCCCAGCTGCACGTCGTCGTAGACCTCTGGCAGTCTTGGTTTACCTTCAGAGAGGCCGTAGCCCCGGTAGTCAATCAGAAAGACGTTATAGCCCCGTGCCGGCAACCACTGCACATTGGCCAGGTGAGTCGAAATATTCTGGGCATTACCGTGCAGAAAATAGACGGTCCCCTTCACACCGGCAGCCTCCTGGGCAGGCAACCACCAACCATGAATACGCATGCCACGAGGGTGCAACAGCACAATATCCTCATAGGCCAGGCCCTGATTTTCCGGGTTCTGCACCCAGGGCTTCATGGGGTAGAAATACAGTTTGGAGCAGCCTGCCATCAGGGTAAGCAGCCAGCCCAGCGCTATCAGTCGAAGTACCATCGCCATTGCAGTTTAAACTCGTTATCGCCATCCCCTCGCCAGCCTTCACGTTCAAGAGAGGCACGCACACCGTGCTGACGGGTCACCGCCCATTGCACGGCCAGTTGCGAGGTATAGCGATAGAAATCGTTGGTGAAATAATGCCCGACACTGCCCGCCTGCCATTGCCAGCGTCCCCGCCGATACAGGATGCCTGCATCCAGCCCGGCCCCCGGGGTCACAAAGGTGTCGAACTCGCTATTATTCTCCATCCGCAGGCTGGTTAACAGATACGGCTGCCAATTCCCCCACTGCCAGCTTCCTCCTGCCCCCCCTTGCAGATAACGCACCAACCGCCTGCGTCCCGCCCAGGCGCGCTCCAGACCGCCGTCCACGTACCAGCTCAATGGCTGGATGAACCGATTCCGTGGGGCCAGCGAACGAATACTCACCACTTGCAGGTCTTCCAGCTTGGCATCCCCCGATTCCGTACTGCGTAATGTGAGATCCAACCCTTCGATTTCTGCTCCACGCAAAAACCCATAAGGATTATCCAGCAAGTCATGGTAGGTCAGGCGATAACTGAGCTCGCCAAAATCCTGATTCCCTTCACGCTGGCCGCCGCTGATCGCCAGCATCTGGGTGCCATGGCCCTTTTCTGGCGGCTCCGGATCGAGGGTCTCCGGCACGGCTACCGGCGGCAGCTGGTTCATGGCCGTGAGCAATGCAAAGGAGTCCTTGGCCACCGCATCGGTACGCTCTTCCTTTCGGTATTTGAGTCGCAAATAGCGGTAAGCCACCGACGCCATGATCGCCCGGTCCGATGCCGACTCGGCCATAAAGGCGTCACTGGTCAGCAACGACGGATCATCTGCGAGTCGTCGCGCCAGGGCCTGCTGATTACCATTGAGTTGCTCACGCAAATTATTGAGTTCTACCGCCTTGGACGGCCGGTAGTGGCGCTCACTGATGATGCCGCGTTCATCCAGTGCCCGCACTGTATTGACCGGCACTTCGGCAAAGCGCAGCTCCGTGAGCAATTGCGAGCCAGGGCGGGCCACCTCAACTAACTCCAGCAACCGGAACGAACAATTCTCGTCGAAAAAGTAATAGTCGAAATTGATGTCCTTGAGCTCCCAAAGGTGCTCAATCAACCAGTCGAGCTCCTGCTGGTCCAGGTCCAGGGTGTATTCCCACATATCGCGGTTTTCCATGTGAGAGTATTCCTGGATCTTCTGGACATAGGGCACCAGCGCAAAACGCCCGGGATACCCTCCGGCGAGCCCACGATAAATATAGAAGAATGAATTGTCCTGGGCCGTGGACACGGCACCAAAATTTACCGCCCAGGATAACCAGACGGCCGAGTCCTCGCCCTGGTCCAGCCTCAGCAGCGTATGACCAAACATGGAAGAGGGGCTATTCAGGTAAGCGGCAGGAAAGACCAATACCGCTCGGCTAGCGGTAACCGCTGCCCGCCATTCACGGTACTGCGCGCAATGATCAAACGCGCCAGCCTGCTCCCAACCCAGCGACTGCGCCAGAAAACGGTACCGGGCCGGAAAGCGGCAACGAGCTTGCGCGCCGGGCAACTGCAATGCCTCATGGGTCGCCAGCAGCTCGGCAAGCGGATCCTCCTTGCCCGTTTCCGACAGGAAGAAGTTATCATCATCCACATAGCTGCGGTGACGGTCGCGTAGCGTTGCCCCCGGATTGATATGCAACAGCGCTTGCCAGCGGTCACTGGCCGCCAGGGCATCCATGGAAACATCAGGTCGGGGTGGCGTGACCGCCACAGAAACTGCTGCCCAGCACAGCAGCACACACAGCAATCCAGTGCGCATGGGAAAATCCATCAGGCGGGTCAAACGAAATCACGTTCCCCAATAAAACAAAAGCCCCGCCATGGGCGGGGCCTGTGATCACCCGTCCGGGTACTTATACAGTGTACTTGGACAGATTCTGATCTTTCTTCATCACATCATTAATGCTGGCCATGACCTGCTTGGCGGTCACGTCCTGATGCGGGAAGATGGCAGCGAAGTTTTCGTGCATTACCGTGTTGAAATGCGCACGGTCGGACGCTTCAATGCCCATGGATACAGACAGTGCGGTCAGCGCTTCGCCTTCGCCAGTAGCCATATCCTGTGCAACTTCTTCCATCACACCAGTCATGCCCAACAGGCTCTGGCCGCTGTAGGTCAGGGCGCCGCTAGTGTCACAACCGTTGGTGCCGGTGGTCATACCAAAGGTAGCGTTACCGGTGGTGCCGTTGACCAGAGTCGCCAGCAGGTGCATGGGCATACCAGACTGGCCTTCGAACAGCATGTTGCCCCAGCCACAACCCGGGCCACCCGGTGCAACAGCCATGGCAGAAGTTGATGCGCCCAACATGGCGGCAGCAATAAGAGTCTTTTTCATCCTGAATTCCTCCAAGTTTTTATCAATCATCCCTGGGGATGCAGCCAAGCAACCGCTGCAGTCCGCAAACAGCCAATGAGCCCTTCGCGGTGCTCTCCCCGTCACCCCTTTAACAAGGCAACTCAACTCATCATAAACAAGGGCAACGGCTTTGCAATAAGCATATTCCGAATTCATCACAACTCGAGCATAAAGGTCACTGGCCCATCATTGACCAGTGAAACCTGCATGTCGGCGGCAAAAACCCCGGTTTCCACCGGCACCCCGAGTTCTCGCAGACAGATCACACTGTGCTCATAGAGCCTGCGTCCATCATCCGGTGCAGCGGCACCACTAAAGCTGGGGCGCCGCCCCTTGCGGGTATCAGCGGCCAAGGTGAACTGTGATACCGCCAGCACGCTGCCCTGCACATCGCGCAGGTCCAGGTTCATTTTTCCGTCGTCATCGGAAAACACCCGATAGCCAACCACTCTCTGCGCCATTTTTGCCACCAGCGCTTCATCGTCATGCTTCTCAATCCCGACCAGCAACAGCAGGCCATGGCCAATCGCCCCTACCGTCTGCCCACCCACCTGCACGCTGGCGGACCGCACCCGCTGCATCAATACCTTCACACGCTTATCCTTGTTTCCATCCGCCGTACCGCCTGAACAAGCGCTTCGGCAATCGCGGGGTGCGACGACGAGTGAGAACCGCCCTCGACCCAGTGAAGCACGCTGTTGGGGAGCACCTTGTGTAACGCCATGGCCTGATCTGCCGGGCATACAAAATCCCGATCCCCCTGAATGATTTCCGTGGGAACCTGGCTACCCGCACACCGCTCAAGCAGGGGAGACGGCAAGAACCCCTGATGCAGGAAATAGTGGATTTCCTGCGTTGCCATACATAGCTCATCATCACTGCCAACCCCGTCCGCCAGGGTGGGCATCAACGCCAGCGTCGCCTCCCAGTTACACCAGGCACGAGCATAGTGTCGCGCCTGGGGAGTCTCGAGCCCACGACGATATCTCTCAAGAAGGCCACCCTCTCCTTCCGGGGCCTCCGCCAACAATCGCTGCCAGGCCTGAGGAAAGAGCCGGGCGGCACCGCCCTCTGTGTACAGCCAGTCCCTGTCCTGTTGCCGGCAGAGAAACACACCACGCAAGACCATGCCGGAGACACGCCGGGGATGTTCCGCCAGATACGCCAGCGCCAACGTGGCGCCCCATGAACCACCAAACACCATCCACTGATCCAGCCCCAGATGCGCCCGGATAGATTCCAGGTCTGTGACCAGATCTGCTGTGGTATTGTCTTGGGTGCTGGCAAGCGGTCGGCTTTGCCCTGCGCCACGCTGATCAAACACAATGATGCGAAACCGCTGCGGATCGAAGAAGCGCCGCAGCACAGGAGAGCTGCCTCCACCGGGACCGCCATGTAGCACCACGACCGGTACGCCATCACGATTACCGCTCTCTTCAAGGTACAACTGGTGACCTTGGCCAACGGACAAATGGCCTTGCCGATAACATTCAATAGGGGGGAACAACGCCATGGGCACAGGACTGCCAGTCAGAAAAATTCCAGCATACCTGCTGCTTTTGGTGCTGCAACTGATGATTGCCGGTTGTAGCCAGTCACCGCCGGAAGAGGCCATCCGTCACGCACTCGAGGAATTGGAACAGGCCATTGAAGACGGCGACACCGGCACCATCATGGACCGCCTGACCGACAACGCCAACGTCAGCCGCGGCCACCCCATGAATCGCAAGGAGCTGCAGCGAACCCTGATGGCGGCATTTTTCCGCTACCCCAAACGGCAGGTCACGCTGGCCGGCATCCGCATCGAAGTGGATCCAGTCTCCCGTAAAACCGCCCGGGTCCGCTTCACCGCCATCGTCTGGGGTGGGCGCAATCTCTTACCGGAAAATGGCGATAGCTATCAAGTCGACAGCCACTGGGTGTATGACGGCAACTGGAAAATAGACTCTCTGGATGCGAGCGGGAAGTGAACAGTGAACAGTGAACAGTGAAC